>CAYFJD010000008.1:0-14890 GCA_964343285.1 uncultured Nitrososphaerales archaeon | reverse complement strand
CCGAGGGAAATTAAATAGCGCGCGGCGAACGGTTTGGAAGCTAGGATGGATGTCGACTCTCAGGGAGGTCGCCGAGCTCACCGAGCAGCTATCGGACGATGATTATCGCTTGCTCAGCGCGCTAGCTAGGTTTCTGGGCCGCCGCAGGTACGTGGGGGTGGACGTCATATCGAAGGTCACGGGACACCCCGAGGACTTCGTCTCGCGTTCCCTCAAGAGGCTGCACTCGATGAAGCTGCTGGCGAGGGGTTCCGCTGGGTACTCCCTGGTCTACGCCGGGCTGGATGCCCTCGCCCTGCACAGCCTGCGGCGGGCGGGCCGTCTGGACGCGTTGGGCATCCCGATCGCCATGGGCAAGGAGTCCGACGTCTACGCCGGGCTCCTAGGCGGCCGCGAGGTGGCGGTCAAGGCCTACAGGATAGGGAGGGTCAGCTTCAGGCGCGTCAAGAGGTTGAGGACCTACGGGCCTCGCGTGCACGAGTGGTTGTTAGCGAGCATCAGGTCCGCCGCGGCAGAGTTCCGCAACCTGCGCCGCGCGTTCTCGGCAGGCCTCCCGGTGCCGGAGCCGCTTTCGCTCAGGTACCACGTGCTGGTCATGGACCGCCTGGACGGCGTGATCCTGAGGTACGCGGACTACGTGGAGGATCCCAGGGTCCTGTTGTTCGAGATATTGGGGATCGTCAGGAGGTGCTACCTGGACGTCGGGCTCGTGCACGCGGACCTGAACGAGTTCAACGTGATCGTGGGTCCCGCTGGAGCCTTCGTGGTGGACTGGCCCCAGGCCGTCGACGCCGCCAGCCCCGCCGCGGTCGACTACCTGAGGCGCGACCTGGAGAACCTGATCCGCTTCTTTGGCGAGCGCTTCGGGGTCGAGCTGGATCTGGGCTTCGCGCTCGACTACGTGATGGGCAGGTCGGGGTCCGATCAGAGGACCGACTCCTCCCCTAGCACCACGTAGAGTATGTTGTTCCCCCTTATTACGACCCTGCCCAACTTCTCCGAGACCTGTCCGTCCTCCCTGTGCTCGAACGCGTTGTCGAGGAACATGTTCATGTAGGAGTCCACGTTGATCAGCGTCCCGCGGTACTCCAGCATGTTCTTCAACCTGACCCTAACCTCCTTGTTGAGCGCCCTCTGCAGCGCGACGAGCGGCCTCTTCACCGTTGGGTGGATCGCCTGGCTCAAAATCGCGTCGTCGACGGAGTAACCCCTTATTTATAGTTAGCTATACGCGTCCAGGACGTCGGACAGACGAGGGCGGCATACCGGCCATGGCGGTCATGTGGAGGAGTCGGGTCCATTCGTTAAACATCCGCGTCCAGATATAGGTCCGGCGAGGGCCGTGGCGATCCTCGCCCGCTAAGCGCCGCGGGAATCGGCGGGGCCGCGCGCCTCGGCTCCATCTTACCGACCGATATTGCGCGGACGTAGGGCGATGGGGGCCAGGGCGCCGCCCCGCGCGCAGGATCGCCGCGCCGGCTTCGTCCTCGTCTCGCTATAGTAACGCTAATTTTGCTGGGCGGGCCAAATGGGGTCGTGGAGAGGGACCCGAGGGCGGTCGCGATAGTCAGGGAGATCCTCAGGAGGAGGCCCGAGCTCAGCGAGGACGAGGTCTGGAGGATGATAGAGAGGAAGATGGAGGAGATGGGATCCGGCTACCTGACGGAGGTCGGCGCGGGCTACCTCGTCGCGAGCGACCTGGGCGTGGACCTGGGCTCCGCCCCTAGGCAACCCCTCAGGATCTCCGAGCTGAAGCCCGGCCTGAGGCGCGTGGACGTCGCCGCCCTCTTCCTGTGCAAGGGCAGGGAGCTGTCCTTCGAGTCCCGCTCGGGGGGCGGCACCGGTAAGGCTTACGAGTACATGGTGTTCGACGCCGGCTCCATCGTGCGCCTCGTGATCTGGGGGGACCCGAACTTCCGGAGGGTCATGGACACGCTGAGGCCCGGCGACTCGATAATCATAGGCGGGGCGCACATAAGATCCGGCCGCTCGGGGGAGCTGGAGATACACGTGGACGAGAGGGGGTCCCTGGACTTCTCGCAGGAGCAGGCCCCCGGGAGCGTCCTGGAGAGCGTGACCGTGGACGCCTCGGAGGTCGGGGAGGAGTCCCTGGGCCGCGGGCTCGTGGTGAAGGGCAGGGTCGTGTCGGAGGTCCAGGAGAGGACGTACGTGAGGCACTCCGAGGTGAGGTCGCTGACCTCCTTCACGATATCCGGGGAGAAGGACCCCGGCGCGAGGCTCCGCGTGGTCCTGTGGGACAGGTCCCCGGACTCCATCCAGGGTCTGGGCCCCGGCGCCCTCGTGAGGCTCATCTGCTTCAAGGCGCGCAGGGGGAGGGACGGCTCGCTCGAGCTCCACGGCGACGCCGGGTCGTCGGTGGAGGTGATCTCGGGCGCGCCCTCGAGGCCCCGCCCGAACGAGACCTTCCTGGTGTCATCCGACATGGTGCCGGGCGACGTCCCGACCGCGGAGGCAGTGCTCCTCTCGGGGGAGGAGCTGGTGCGCGTAGTGGCGACGGGCCCGACCGCGGAGGCCCTGTACAGCGTCCAGCCGGGATCCGTGGTGAGGCTACGCTCCAGGAGGCTGGCGTCCAAGGAGGACCTAGAGGTGCTGGGCAGGAGGCCGGACCTCCTGGACTCCCTTAGGGTCGCGGCTAAGGACCTGGAGGGCTACGGGCGCAGGGTCTGCGTGTTCGAGGGGGTGGTGCTCTCCAAGGCCGTCGAGAGGGACGTGACCAGCCGCAGCGGGGAGAGCCTCAGGAGGGCGTCCCTCCTGATGGGGGATCACACGGGGGAGGTGGAGGTCGTGGCCTGGAGGGACGCCGTGGACAAGGTCCTGGGGCTGGAGGTCGGGGAGAGGGTCAGGATCTACGGCGCGCTGGTCGTCAGGCGCGAGGGGCGCCCTCCCTCGCTCGAGGTCAGGGGATTCTCGAGGATAGAGAGGGTCTCGGCGGGCGCTGATGGGACCAAAAAGCTTAGATAATGATTGTTTGCCCCACGATCACGCCGGGGTAGCTCAGCGGGTTAGAGCGCCAGGCTCTTCCGGGCGACACTCATAATCTGGAGGTCGTGGGTTCGAAACCCACCCCCGGCACCAGGGAGGGCAATAAGCATATTACGTGGGCGTCCGCCTCGTGGGTCGTGAGGGCGTACACCTTCGGCATCTACCCGAGGCCCATCCGCCTGATAGCCGCCACCCGCAGGGACCCCGAGGGCGCGAGGGAGCTGGCGCGCAGGGAGTCTGCTAGGATAGTCTCCCTCCAGGCCCGCGCCGGGCTCCCGCTGCTCTCCGACCCCCTCCTGGAGTGGGACGACATGCTGAGGTGGTTCGCCCTCGAGTGGGAGGGCGTGGAGGTGGACGGGATAATAAGGTACTTCGAGCACAACGCGTTCTACCGCGTCCCGATAATCAAGGGGAGAATTAAGGCGAGCGGGGAGGTCCTAAGGAGGCACACCGTGATAAGGGAGAGGGGGCGCTCGGTGGTCGAGGTTCCGGAGCCCGTCACGTTCGCCCTCATGTCGAAGGACGCGCACTACGGATCCCTCGAGGCCCTCTCGCTGGACCTGGCGAGGGCGCTCAACGAGGAACTGTGCTCGATCGAGGGCGAGCTGGAGCCCGCGCTCATAGTGGCGAAGGCTCCGGCGCTCGTCCACGGGGATGGGCCCAGGGCCGCGCCCCTCGTGGCCAGGGCGTCCGACGAGCTCCTGAGGTCCTGCAGGGCCCCCGGCGTCCTCCACCTGTACTTCAAGAGCCCGATCGCGGCCTACAGGGCGTTGAGGGACGTGAAGACCGCCTACTCGGGCCTCGGCCTGGACGCCACGTGGGACCCCCCGGGGAGGCTCGCCGAGGAGCTCAAGGGATATAGGATGGAGAGGCTGGCGCTGGGCCTCGTGAACTCCCAGAACACGAAGGTCGAGAGGGCCGGGGAGGTCGCCTCCGCCGCCGAGTCGCTGGGGAGGTCCGCCGGGGGCCCGGAGGTCCTGGTGACCGTCAGCTCGGACCTGGAGTTCCTGCCCTACTCGTTCGCGGTGAAGAAGCTGAGGGTGCTCGGGAGGGTGGCAGGCGGTGCCTGAGGGGAAGCTCCTGCCAACGAAGGAGATAGGAAGCCTGAAGAAGCCCGACTGGCTGCTGAGGACGCTGAGGAGCAGGAAGGCGACCCGCGAGGAGAAGGAGCTCGCGAGGGACGAGGCCGCGCTCGTGAACATAAAGATGCTCGAGGGCGTCGGGCTGGACTACGTGTACGACGGCGAGGTCAGGAGGATAGAGATGTACGAGTACCCGGTGAGGTACATAGAGGGGTTCGAGTTCGCCGGGCTCGTGCGCTCATTCGACAACCGCTATTACAAGAAGGCGAGGGTCGTGGGCCCCGTGCGCCTCAGGGAGAACTACCACCTGAACGAGTTCCTCTTCGTCAAGAGGTGGGCGGCCAGGACGCCCAAGATACCCGTGACGGGGCCCTACACGATAGCCGATTGGTCCTATAATGAATATTATAAGGATAAGGCGGAGCTGGTTTTGGAGCTCGCGAGGAACGTGATAAGGCCCCTCCTGAAGGGCCTGGCGGACGCGGGGGCGCGCGTGATACAGGTGGACGAGCCGGCCGCGACCACCCACCCCGACGAGGTCCCCCTCTTCGTCGAGGCGTTCAACGAGGCGGTCTACGGCGTGGACGCGGAGATCCACGTGCACATATGCTACAGCGGCGACAACTACAGGTCGCTCTACCCCCACGCCCTGGAGCTCCGCGCGTCCCACTACGCCCTCGAGTTCGCCAACAGGGACACGTGGGAGCTCGGCGTCGACGACTCCCACAGGGTCGGCTACGACTTCCTGAGGCTGATGCGCGAGCACGGGGACCCGCGCACCCTCGGGCTGGGCGTGGTGGACGTCCACACGGACAGGATGGAGCCGCCGGAGCTCGTCAGGGACCGCATACTGTACGCGGCCAAGCTGCTCGGCGATCCGTGGAAGCTCATGGTGAACCCGGACTGCGGCCTCAGGACCAGGAGCCGGCGCGTCGCCCTCCAGAAGCTGGAGGCCATGATGCGCGGGGTGGAGATGGCGAGGGCCGCCCTCCGGGGCGGATGAGGCCGTGACGTCGGCCGTGGGCCTGCTCTGCGGCGGGCTCTCCACAAGGATGGGGCGCAAGAAGGAGCTCCAGACCTTCCGCGGCAGGCCCCTGATACGGCTGATAGCGGAATGCCTATCGGGGATGGGCTACAGGGTATACCTGTTGGCGTCCGCGGGGGACGCGGAGGCGATCTCGAGGGCGGTCGGCGGCGGTTTCCCGGTCCTCGTGGACGCCTCGGACTCCCGCACCCCCCTCAACGGCCTGAGGTCCCTGCTCAGCGCCGTCGAGGGCTGCGCCTTCCTCCTGGGCGGCGACTCGCCCATAGTTGACGGAAGGCTCATAGAGGACGCGCTGTCCCTCTGCGAGAGGGGGTTCGCGGCCGTCCTCCCGGCGTGGAGGGGGGGCAGGATGGACACCGTCCACGCGGCCTACTCCTCGTCCCTGCTCGGGGTTCTGGAGGCGGAGCTCTCGCGCGGGGGCGACCTCTCGATGGCCGGCTTCGTCAAGAGGGTGGCGCCCGTCGCGTTCCTGGAGGCTGAGCGCTACGGCCTCGCGCTGGGGGACGCGGACACCGCGCTGGAGCTGACGCTGCTGGAGCGCCTGTACAACGGCAGGGGCTGCGCGCGGGGACATTAGCCGGGCAAGGGATTCAACCGGACCGCAGCGGCCCGTTGACGCGGGATCGGCGGGCCCTCTCGTCCCGGCTCGATATTACCCGGCCGGCAGCGCGCGGGCATGGGGACGTTTTTAACGCGCCGCGGGCAATAGCGCACCGTGGAGCGGGAAGTGGAGAGGCCGGGCGCTGACGTGGAGGCCGTAGGCCGCAGGGCCCTCTACCTGGAGATGTGCCCCAACTGCGGATCCCACATCGCTGACGTCAGGCTGGAGGCGGGCCTGCCGTGCGCCCAGTGCTACCCGACGCCATCCGCCGCAGTCCTCGAGGAGCGGGACCCCCTGAAGAGGATAAGGAGGATAGCGTCGGAGCTCTCCGCGGCGCACGCCCTCAGGAAGTACGGCCGCGCCTTCAGGTCCGTGTCGAGGATAGAGTCGTTCAACGCGTTCTTCAGGAGGGCGGTGGGGTACGACCTCTGGGCGGTCCAGAGGACCTGGGCCTCCAGGGCCCTCGCGGGGCAGAGCTTCGCAATAGTGTCGCCCACGGGCACGGGCAAGACGGTGTTCGGGTTGGTCCTGGCGCTCTACTACGTGGCGCGCCTGAGGAGGGCGCGCGGGAGGGACGATAAGGCGTACCTGATATTTCCATCGTCCCTCCTGGTCCAGCAGTCGGAGGAGAAGCTGAGGTCCTTCGCTGCCAGGCTGGGCCTCGAGGTCCGCGTGCTGGCCTACTCGGGCGTCGACCGCGAGGAGTTCCTGGAAAGGCTCGGGTCCGGCGACTTCGACGTACTGCTGACGACGAACCAGTACCTCTCCAGGCACTTCGACGATATCTCGAGGAACAGGTTCGGGCTGATATTCGTGGACGACGTGGACGCGATCCTCAGGGCCAGCAGGAACATAGACAGGGTCCTGAGGCTCGTGGGGTTCGCCCAGGAGGACCTGGAGACCGCGTACGAGCTCGTGAGGGCTAGGCGGGAGTACGTCCGCGCCCTATCCTCGAAGGACGAGGAGGCGGCCAAGGAGCTCTCGGCCAAGATAGAGGAGCTCTCCAGGCGCCTCAGGAGGTCGCGGAGGGGGGTCAAGGGGATACTGCTGCTCTCCTCCGCCACCGCGCGGCCCAGGGGCACCAGGGTCAGGCTGTTCAGGGAGCTCCTGGGGTTCGAGGTCGGGATGCAGAGCGAGATGCTGCGCAACATAGTCGACGTCTACACGAAGCCGGAGGGGCCGCTGGAGGAGGCGGCGGTGGAGTACGTGAGGAGGCTCGGGCCCGGAGGGCTGGTCTTCGTCCCGGCCGACAAGGGGGTCAGCTACGCCGCGGAGCTCTCCGAGCGCCTGGTCGCCGCGGGCGTGCGCGCGGCGAGCACCGCCTCCAAGGACAGATCGCTCCTGGAGAGGTTCTCCCGCGGCGAGTACGACGTGTTGGTCGGCGTCGCGTCCTACTACGGGAAGCTGGTCAGGGGGATAGACCTGCCCGCCAGGATAAGGTACGCGCTGTTCGTCGGCGTGCCGCGCTTCAGGTACAGGTTGGACGAGAGGACGTACAACCCGGTGCAGCTCCTGCAGATGCTGGCGGAGGTGCGCAGGGTGGTCCAGCGCGGCCGCGCCGCCAAGGAGCTGGACCGCGTCGCGGCCGCCCTCTCCCGGTACCTCCGCGTCATGCCCTGGTCGGCGGTGAGGCGCGCCATCGAGGAGGTGAAGTCGGGGGCCGCGCCCGACAGGGGGCTCCCCAAGTACCTGAGGAGGGCGGCGGATCTCGTCGCGAGGTACTACTCGGACGAGGAGGTCCTCAGGAAGGTCTCGGAGGGCGGGAGGGCGGTCGTGAAGGTGGAGGGCGGGGTCAGGTACCTGCAGATACCGGACGTGCTCTCGTACCTGCAGGCCTCCGGCCGCGCCTCCAGGCTGTTCGCCGGCGGGATCTCGAGGGGGTTGGCGCTGACGCTGGTGGACGACGAGCAGCTGATGCGCGCCCTGGAGAGGCAGGGGCGCACGCGCTACGACCTGGAGTGGAAGGAGCTCTCGGAGATAGACCTGGACGCCGTGATGGCGGAGGTGGACCGCGACCGCGAGCTCATACGGAGCCTGATGGAGGGCCGCGCGCCCCCCGAGATGAGGGCGCCAATGAAGGCCGCCCTCCTCCTCGTGGAGTCCCCGACCAAGGCCCGCACGATCGCGTCGTTCTTCGGGAGGCCGGCGGTCAGGCTCGTGGGCGACGGGCTGAAGGTCTACGAGGTGGCCACCGGCAGGTACCTGCTGAGCGTCGCCGCGACGAAGGGCCACCTCTTCGACCTGATAACCGAGGGCCAGCCCCCGACGCCCGACGGGGCCACGAACTTCCACGGCGTGCTCTCGGTCCCCGGGCCCAGGTTCGTGCCGGTGTACGGCCCGATAAAGCGCTGCCTGAGGTGCGGGACCACGTTCGTCGGCGGGGACAGGTGCCCCAGGTGCGGCTCGAGGAGGATCTCCAGCAGCAGGTCCGTGATCGACGCGATAACGGGCATCGCGCCCGAGTACGACGTGGTGCTGCTGGGGACGGACCCCGACGCGGAGGGGGAGAAGATATCGTGGGACCTCTACAACATGTTGCGCGGCCTGGTGCCTGAGGTCAGGAGGGTGGAGTTCCACGAGGTGACGCGCTGGGCCCTGGAGAGGGCCCTGGAGTCCCCGAGGGACGTCAACGAGAGGCTCGTGGAGGCGCAGCTGGTCAGGAGGGTGGAGGACAGGTGGATAGGGTTCGAGCTCAGCGAGAGGCTGCGCAGGGGGCTCGCGGGCCGCGTGAGGGACCGCTTCGGGCTGTCGGCCGGCCGCGTGCAGACGCCCGTCCTCGGGTGGATAGTGAGGCGCGCGGACGAGTACATGCGCAGCTGGAGGAAGATGCTGGTCATAGTGATGGACGGCGGAATGTCGCTGGTCGTCAGGGAGGACGAGGCGAACCTGGACGAGGTGAAGCGCGCGGTCGACTCGGAGGGCATAAAGGTTGTCGACGTGAGGTCCGAGCCCCGCGAGGTCAACCCCCAGCCCCCCTTCACCACGGACTCCATGCTGGCGGAGGCCACCCGCTACCTCAGGGCGTCCGCCGAGTACGTCATGCGCCTCGCCCAGGACCTCTTCGAGGCCGGCCTGATAACGTACCACAGGACGGACAGCACCTACGTCTCGGACAAGGGGCTCTCCGTGGCCAAGGAGTACATAAGCGACAACCTGGACCCCTCGCTCTACCACCCGAGGAAGTGGGGGTCCCCCGGGACGCACGAGTGCATAAGGCCGACGCGCCCGCTGGACCTGGCCGGGCTCACGGAGGCGCTGAAGTTCAGCCCCGCAGCCGCGAGGCTCACGGACGCCCACATGAGCCTCTACTCGCTGATATTCAACAGGTTCATCGCGAGCCAGATGGCGCCGGCCAAGGCGGAGTGGCGCTCCGTGACCCTGGAGATGGGGCCCGTGAGGAAGGTCCTGGAGGGCGTCGCGGGCTACAGCGAGCGCGGGTTCACCCTCGTCTACCAGCCCAGGCTCCCGGAGGCCCCTCCGTTCGGCCCTGGCGAGAGGATAAAGGTCTCTTTCTCGGTCGTCAAGTACGGCCCGACGATCAACCTGTACAGGCAGAGCGACGTCATCGCGCTCATGCGCGAGCACGGGATAGGCAGGCCCTCCACGTACGCCAAGATACTGCAGACCCTGCTCGAGAGGCGCTACGTGTACATGGGGCCCGGGGGCGGGCTGACGCCGAGCAAGAAGGGGATCATGGTCTACGAGTACCTGGCCTCCAAGTTCCCGAACATAATCTCCGAGGAGAGGACCAGGCAGCTGGAGGAGAAGATGGATCGCGTGGAGAGGGGGGAGGTGGAGTACCAGTCCCTCCTCGGCGAGCTCTACGCCGAGATGAGCTCACTTCCCAGTTGACTGGGCCTCCTTCTTCAGCTCGATCCTCTTCGCGCCGCCGAACGACTTGAGCTCCTCCTCCAGCTGGGATATCTTCCACTCTATTGCCGAGATAAGCTCCGAGTTGTCGTAGTACTCGAGGCGGTTCCCGCACTCGGGGCACACGAACATCAGCTCGACGGCCTCCTCGAAGGTCCTCTTTGGGCACGTCGCGCTGCCGCAGTGGTAGAACTGGTGCTCCCTCTCGTACTCCAGCTTGGCCCTCAGGCGGTTCAGGAGCCTCATCTTGGTGGTCGCGAGGAAGACCTCCGCCCCCTCCGGCTGAACCCTCCAGCGGTATACGTACCAGTCGCGCTTGGGGTCGCGCGCCCTGACCGCGTATATCAGGGACTTGCTCTGCAGCTCGTAGAGCACCTTCCTCACGCGGTTTATCTTGAGGCCGGTGGCGCTCGCTATCTCCTCATCGGTCGAGTCCGGGTTGTTCAGCAGCGCCCTCGCCACCTTGACGAACTCGTCGCCCCCCAGGAGGCTCGCCACCTTGACGAACGAATCCTCGTACTCCAGCTTGGGCACGCCGCGTAGATCCGGCCCCGCGGAAATAACCCTTTCGATGTCATCGGGCGCGGAGCTGCGATCCCTTCCCGGCCCCGCGCGGGCTGACGCTTAAAAGCGGACCCGCCTCGACGATCGGCGTGGGCGCCGGGGCCTGCGCCGGGAAGGTCTACGTGCTCAGGATGGGCCACAGGGCGCAGCGCGACAAGAGGGTCAGCACCCACGTCGCGCTCTCCTCCATGGCGCTGGGCGCCTCCGGGGTGTTCCTGAGCGGCGACGAGGATCGGGGACTCTTGGGGAGCGTGCTCGAGGCGAGGGATCGTTGGGCCCCCGACTTCACCGTGGAGTACGTGGGCGACTGGAGGGAGGCCCTGGGCAGGGCCAGGTCCATGGGCTGCGCGGTCGTCCACCTGACGATGTACGGCGTCGAGCTGCGGTTCCTCCTGGACGGCCTGAAGGTCCTGGCGCGCAGGCGCGGGATCCTCGCGGTGGTCGGCGCGGGGAAGGTCCCGCGCGAGGTCTACGAGCTCGCGGACCTCAACGTGGCCGTCACCCACTTGCCGCACTCTGAGGTGGCCGCCCTGGCGGTGTTCCTGCACGAATTGCTGGGCTGGGAGTCCGCGCGCCCCAGCCCTATACTGCCCCAGCTTCGGGGGAAACTTGTTGCGTCCACTGGCAGCCCTCGGCCTCCAGGATCCTGAGTATGCCGGCCCTGAGCTCTTCCAGCCCCAGGCGCTCCTTCGCCGATATCGCGACGTAGCCGCGCAGCTCCAGCTCCGCTGCCACCCTGGCGGCGCCCTCCAGCCCCGCGCGGTCCACCTTGTTCAGGACGGGCAGGATCCTGTTCTGGTCCACGGACAGCTCCTGCAGTATCTCCATCGAGGTATAGTACTTGCGCCTGACCACGGAGGGGTCCTCGGATGCGTCCACGACCAGGAGCACGACGTCCGCGTAGCTCAGCTCCTCCAAGGTGGACTTGAACGCCTCTATCATGTAGTGCGGCAGGCCGCTCAGGAAACCCACGGTATCGGTCAGCAGCGCGTGGCGGTCGCCGCCCAGCCAGATGACCCTCGTCGTGGTCGTGAGCGTCGTGAAGGCGTGGCCGGTCACGGGCCTCCTCTCCTTGGAGAGGGAGTTGAAGAGGGTGGTCTTCCCCGCGCCCGTGTACCCCGCGAGGGAGATGAGCGGCATCCCCCACCTCCTCCTCCCCTGCCTCTGGACCTCCCTGTGCCTGCGGTACTCGCGCAGCTCCCTCTCTATCCTCAGCCTCATCCTCTTCACGTGATCGTAGTACCTTTCGACCTCGTATTCGCCGTAGCCGTAGAGGCCCGGCTGCTCGCCCATCTTGACCCTCCTTATCAGCTCCTTGAGCCGCGGCAGCTCGTAGGTGAGCTCGGCCATCTTGACCTGGAGCTTCGCCTCGGGGGTCCTGGCCCTCAGCGCGAATATCTCCAGTATCAGCTTGTCCCTGTCGACGACCCTGACGCCGGACTCCCTCATCAGGTTGAAGGCCTGGGAGGACGTGAGCCTGCCGTAGACGGCGAGCGCGTCCACGCCCAGCTCCCTGGCCCTCCTCGAGACCTCCTCCGCCTTGCCCGTCGGCAGGCCCATCCTGCCCTCGCCCACCCTCTTCACCTGCACAATCTCCACGACCTCGTAGTCCGCGGACCTCAGGAGCTCTAGGGCCTCCTCCCCGTCCGCGTCCCTCTCGAGCACTAGGAGAGCGCGCCTCATATCTCCAGCTCATCCACCCTCGTCAGGATCTTCACCTTTAGCACGCTCTCGAGGCGCCTGGCGGTCGGCACGTCGGGCCTGAGCTTGCCCGACTCGACCTTGCTTATGACGGAGGCCTTGACGCCCACCTTGGCCGCGAGCTCCTCCTGCGTGAGCCCCATGCGCTCCCTCGCCTCCTTTATCAGGCGGTTGTAGTTGGGCGCCAGGACGAGGTCCTCCAGGTCCTCCTCCGTGAGGCGCGGCGCCCGCTGCTGGGCTCCGGTCCGCCGCGGAGGCGGGCTGTAGGGCTCCCCCAGCCTGGCGCACTCGTCGCAGACCCTCATCACCACGCCCTCTATCACCACAAGGTGCGGCCTTCCGTAGATGGGCTTGCCGCACACCTCGCAGCGCTCCACGCCCGTTAATGCGGGCTGCGGCATATTTATACCCGTTCCTCCTCCCGTCGGCGTGTCCCAGGAGTGGTACTGGCGGAGCTTCAGGAGCAAGGTCCTCTACGAGTACGCGGTCGACGTGGAGGACCTGCTGGATCCATCTCAGGTGGAGTTCAGGGCCTCCTCGAGGACCCCCACGAGGTTCCTGAGCGTGAGGCTCAGGGGGGGTCCCCACCTGGCGGCGCTCAGGGAGGACGGTAGCCTGGCGCTGAGCGTGGAGTTCGCCCGCCTGCTGTTGAGGTCCCCCCGCTTCCTGGAGAGCTGCGTCGTCGTGGATCAGGAGTCGGTGGAGTACGTCCGCAGGGGGATGTCCGTCATGTCCGGGCACGTGCTGAGGGTGGGCTCCAACGTGGCGCCGGGGATGGACGTGGGCGTCCTCTCGCCCGAGGGCGAGCTGCTGGCCGTGGGCACGTGCGTCCTCCCGCCCCGCCTGGGCTTCTCGAGGTCAGGCCCCTTCGTCAGGGTGAGGGCGCACGTCGGCGGCGCGCCGGCTCAAGGTAAATCATCTTGATGTACATCCTGGAATTGCAGAAGTCGCAGATACCCCCCTCCTTGCCCACGTAGTCGCCGTCCTGGAAGGAGCGCTTCAGCTTCACGCCGCACCTGGGGCACTCCTCGACCGTGATCAGCACGCCGGCGGCCTCCACGCGGTTCACCCCGCATGGGCCGGTATTAACGGTTCCGCGCCAGCTCGCTCGTCGCGCCTCCGGGTGGTCACCACCACTTCCTTTTCCCCCACGAACACCGTGTGCTCGAACTGCGCGACCTGCGCCCCTTTGGCCTCCACCAGCGTCCTGTACTCGTAGATTATCCCCATGGACTCGAGCGCCTTCAGGGCCTCAAGGGCCCCATCCCCGAGCTCCCTGGCCAGCCACCTGGAGGCGAAGGGGAGCGTCCTGTAGCGCTCCCATACGTGCGAGACCACGCGCGCGAGCCGGGGATCCTTCGGCGTCTTCCTGGACGCCAACCGGAATATGTTGCCGGGGACGGAGTCCACGACCCTCCCGGCCCCGTCCCCGGGCACCAGGAAGGGCTCGAGCGCGTAGGCGGCGCGCGGCTCGAAGCGCCCCGGGACGTCCGCGCCCACGTTGGGGACCGACACCCCGGTGTGCAGCTCGTAGAGGCCGAGCCTGTGCCCAGCCAGGTTGACCACCGGGCGGAGGCCCAGCGCCCTGGCGTACTCCTCCACCGCGCGCCCGAACCTGCTGATGGGGGCCCCGGGGGCAACCTGGGAGATCCCCACGCGGAGGGCCTCCCTGGCGGCCTCGACGAGCTTCTCGTACCTGCCGCTCCACGCTATGGATATTGCGCTGTCCGATAGGTAGCCGCCTACGTTCGCGCCCAGGTCTATTTTCACGATGCTGTTGCCGTCGATCCTCGTGTCGTCCCCGGGGGCCGGGGTGTAGTGGGCCGCGACCGGCCCCTGCGATATATTGCAGGGGAAGGCCGGCGCCGCCTCCGCCCATATCATCTCCTCGAGCTCCTCGCAGACCTCCAGCGCCCTCCTCCCGTCCTCGACCACCTCGTAGGCCTTCTCGAGCGCGCGGGCCGCCAGCCTGCCCGCCGCCAGGTACTTCTCCAGGTCCTCCCGCCCCGCCACGTCAAGTCTTTAACGAGGATCGCTAAAACCTTTGACGTGGCGGGGCGCAAATATAAAAAGGTCGCAATAGGCGGTACGTTCGATCCGTTCCACAGGGGGCACCGCGCGCTCATCGACGCGGCCTTCTCCATGGGCGACGAGGTGCTGATAGGGCTGAGCTCCGACGAGTTCGCGCGGAGGATGGGGAAGAACCCCGACAGGTCCTTCGAGGAGAGGGCGTGCGATCTCCTGGAGTACCTGGAGTCCAGGTACCGCGACAGGGTCTACGCCATCTACAAGCTGGAGGACCCATACGGCCCCCTCGCGTGGGACCCGAGCATAGAGGCGCTGGTCGTGAGCCCCGAGACGGAGGGGAGGGGGAGGGAGGCCAACGAGATCAGGAGGTCCAGGGGGCTCCGGGAGGTCGAGGTCGTGCGCATAGACTTCGTGCTCGCCGAGGACGGCGAGCCCATAAGCTCCCGCCGCATAAGGGGCGGCGAGATAGATAAGGAGGGGAGGATCCTCTAGGCAGGTGGCTGCCATGCCGTCGGAGGGCGGCGCCCTCCATCCTCTGGAGGGCAAGGTGCTGAGGGCGCTGCTGGGGCTCAAGGGGCCGGTGGACATCCGCGGGCTGGCGTCGGCCGCCGGCGTCTCCGTCGACCAGGCCCGCCGCGCCGTGGAGTGGCTGAGGTCCAGGGGGCTCGTCCGCGTGGAGCAGCGCGTCCGCGCCGCCGTCGCGCTGGGCCCCAACGGCAGGGCCGCGCTGGAGAGGGGCCTCCCGGAGGACCTCTTGCTGGCCGCGCTGGAGGGCTCGGGCGGCGAGCTGGACGTCGCGACGCTGGCGGGGTCGCTCGGGATGGATAGCGCGGAGCTGAACGCCGCGGTGGGCAGGCTGGTGAGGGAGGGCTACGCCGCGATATCGGGGGGCAGGCTGCGCCTGCTGAGGCGGGGCCCGTACGCCCCCGCCCAGGCCTCCCTCCTGAGGAGGATAGCGGAGGCGGGGGAACTGCCCCTGGACTCCCTGACCCCGGA
>CAYFJD010000007.1:0-15669 GCA_964343285.1 uncultured Nitrososphaerales archaeon | reverse complement strand
GGCCGGCGCGAACGGCCTCCGGGAGCCCGCGGATCCCTGCGCGTGGGATGGCCGCGCCTCCCATCGGCAACGATATTTAGCCCTGAGGTCCGGCGTCCGACGCCCGCTCGGCGGCGCCTCGACGCGCAGGTGGAGCTGGTTCCAGGGCATATATCGAGGTGGTTGATGGCGCAGCGCCGGCCCAAGAACTCGGGCGGCCGCCGCCCCTACATGTCCAAGAGCAGCCTGATCGAGAGATCCCACGGGGTCAATATCGCCCCCCGGTCCTCCGTCACCGCTACGCGGTCCTCCGCCCTCAGGATGAGCTCCGCCGCCTCCTGCGCGTCCGCGCCCTCCGGGACGACGACGGGCCTCTCCAGTACGTAGCCGTACCTGGTGACGGGATCGGACAGCGCCCCCTCCGGGTCGTCCCTGAGCCTCAGGAGGAGCCCTCCGTCCAGCGCCCCCCTCATCAGGCTGCGGTCGGAGACCGAGAATTCCGTGCCCGAGAGGAGGAGCCTCCTGATCCCCTTAGCCATCATGAGGTCGATCGCGCCGCCCAGAGATGTGTCGGGGTCAACCGCGATGGCCGCGGATCCGCGCGGCGCCACGCCCCTCAGTGCCCCGGTCCCGTGGAGGAACCTCATTATGTCGAGCGTCGTGAGGAGGCCGGATATGGAGTCGCCCTCCATGATCAGCGCGTTGTACCGCCCAGCGGACCTCATCCTGTCCAGGACGTCCTCGAGGCTCTCCTCGGGCCGCGCGTAGATGGGGGTCCACGCCACGTCGGCGGCCCTCGTCGTGTAGAGCGCGGACCACGGGTTCGCGCGCCCGTGGATCACGGAGAGCACGTTGTATCCGCCCACTATCACGGGAGGGGACGTGGTTATGACCACGAGCGACTCCCTCGCGATCGCAAGCGCCACCGCGGCCTCGATGACGGCCGCCTCGGGCCCAAGCTTCAGCGGGGCGTTCGGGGACCCGGACGCCACGTCCGCCACCGTCGCTTCGACGCGCATACGCAATCTTAGCGCCCCGAGCGCTAAATAAGTGCGCCGTCCCGCGAGGCTACGCTTAAAGCCAGCGGGCACGCAGCGGGCACGTGAAGGGCTGCGCCGACGCGATAAAGGCTAGGAGGAGCGTGCGCGAGCTCGTGGGCCCGATCCCCGAGGAGGTCCTGGGCGAGCTACTTAGCGCGGGGGCCAGGGCGCCGAGCCCCCACAACACGCAGCCCTGGCGCTTCGTCGTCCTAGGCCAATCGTCCAAGGCGAGGCTCGCATGCCTGCTCCACGGGAAGTACCTTGAGAGGTTCGGGCCCGAGGCGGAGGGTAGGGCGTCGAGGATCAGGTCCATCGTCGAGGCGGCCCCCCTCGCGATCCTCCTGTGCCTGGATCGCTCCAGGATCAGGAAGGGGGAGGGAAGGGAAACCATCGAGTGGATCATGGCAACCCAGTCGCTGGCCGCGGCGGCCGAGAACATCTGGCTGACCGCCGTGTCCCTGGGGCTCGACGCGGCCTGGATAGCGGCGCCCCTGGCCGTCGGCGGGGCCATAAAGGAGGCGCTGGGGCTCGACGCGGCCCTCGAGCCCCAGATATTGATGCTCGTAGGCCGCAGGGCCAGGGATCCGAACCCCAAGGAGGAGCTGGGGTGGCGGGATCTGACGACGTTTCTCGGCCGACATCTCTTATAAGATGGGGGATGCGCCCGGCCGGCGTGGACGAGAAGCTCGCCTTGGATGGCGGCAAACCCGCCGCCAGGAGGACGATACCTATATCGCGGCCATCGATAGGGGAGGAGGAGGCTGCATCCGTCAGGGAGGTCGTCCTCTCCGGAAACCTCAGGGAGGGCAGGAAGGTCAGGGAGCTGGAGGAGCGCCTGGCCAGATACATAGGGGTGAAGCACGCGATAGCGGTCAACAGCGGGACCTCGTCCCTCCTGGCGACCTACATGGCGGCGCTGGAGAGGGGCTCGGAGGTCATAGTCCCGGACTTCACGTTCGTGGCGACCGCCACGGCGGCCGTCGTCGCCGGCCTGAAGCCCGTGTTCGCCGACATAAGGCTCGACACGTACGACGTGGATCCGGAGGACGTGGCGAGGAGGATAACCGGCAGGACCAGCGCCATAGTCCTGGTGAACTTATACGGGCTCCCCGGGGACGTGAAGGCGCTGGCGGAGCTCGCCAGGGATCACGGGTTGAAGTTCATAATAGACTCGGCCCAGGCACTCGGCGCGCTCGTCGACGGTAGGGAGGCCGGATCCTACGGCGACGCCGCGTGCTACAGCTTCTACCCGACTAAGAACATGACGACCGGTGAGGGGGGCCTAGTGGCCACGGACGATGACGCGCTAGCGGAGAGGGTGAGGCTCGTGAAGGACCACGGGCAGCGCAGGCCCTACCTCCACGAGGCCCTCGGGCTCAACCTGAGGATGGGGGAGATGGAGGCGGCGATAGGCCTCGTGCAGCTATCGAAGCTGGAGTCGATGATAGAGGCGAGGAGGAGGGTGGCGGAGGCGCTCAGGAGGGGGCTGTCCGGCATCCCGGGGCTCCACCTGCCGGTGGAGCCGCAGGGCAGGCGCCATACGTACAACCTCTTCACCGTCAGGATAGAGCCGGAGCTCTACAGGGTGGACCGCGACAGGATAGTGGAGGCCATAAGGGCGGAGGGCGTCGACGCCAGGGTCTACTACCCCATCCCGTTGCACAGGCAACCGGTATTCGGCCCGGACCAGCAGGGCGATTTCCCCAACTCGGATCTCGCGTCCAGGACCGTGTTCTCCCTCCCGTCCTATCCTTCGTTGACGGACGAGGAGCTCGAGGACATAGTCAATGCGACGACGAAGGTACTGACGGCCTATCTCAGGAGGTGATCGATTGGACCTATCGGCCCTCGATCCCGGGGAGCTGGCCAAGGGGCTCAGGGCCGGGGAGATCAAGATAGTCGTGTACGGCCTGGGACTTGTCGGGTCGGCGCTGGCCGCCGTATGGCTCAGGTTCGGGGCGCACGTAGTGGGCGTGGACAAGGACCCAAGGGCTGTCGAGAGGGCGAGGGCGGGGAAGGGGCCGACGGGGGAACCCCTCGTCTCCGAGGCCTTCAGCGCCGGGCTCTCGGACGGCAGGTTCCGCGCTGCCAGCGAGGAGGAGGGGGTCGACGGGAGGCCGGCCGTGCGCTTCCTGGCGGTGCCTGTGACGTGGTCGGATGGGAGGGTAGTCCTGAACTACTTGGAGGAGGCCATGAGGTCCGCCTTCGAGCGCGCGGGGAGGGGAGACGCGATAGTCGTCAAGCCGACGGTCCCCGTGGGCACGACCAGGCGCCTGGCCGCCGAGGCGGCCGCGCGCAGGGGGCTCAGGCTGGACGAGGACGTCCTCGTGGTCTACAGCCCCGAGAGGATAGCGGCCGGGAGGGCGGTCTTGGACATAGAGGAGCACTACCCGGCGATAGTCTCGGGCATAGGGCCCAGGAGCGCCAAGTTCGCCGTCGACCTCTACGGCCTTGTGGCGAGGGCCGGGGTCATTAGGATGAGCTCCATCGAGGCGGCGGAGGCGGAGAAGGTATTCGAGGGCATATACAGGGACGTGAACATAGCGCTGGCCAACGAGCTGGCGAAGGTGGCGGACGCCTACGGACTGGACTTCGAGGAGATAAAGAGGGCGGCGAACAGCCAGCCGTACTCTCACCTCCACAACCCGGGGCTCGGGGTCGGCGGCACCTGCATACCAGTCTACCCGTGGTTCCTGGTCCGTAACGCGCTGGAGAAGGGACTGGTGCCGGAGCTCGTGATGACCGCTAGGAGGATCAACCTCTCGATGCCCGAGTTCTTCGCGTCCATGGCCGACGCGGAGGTCCAGGGGCTGAGGGGCAAGAGGGTCGCGGTGCTGGGCCTCGCCTTCAGGGGCGACGTGGCCGACAGCAGGATGAGCCCGACCTACGACCTGGTCGTGGGGCTGTTGAGGAGGGGGGCCGAGGTGGTCGTGCACGACCCGCTGATAGAGGAGGACGAGGTCCTGAGATCGATGTCGGTGGGGCTGACGAACGACCTCGCGGCGGCCCTCAAGGGGGCGGACGTCGTGGTGGTGGCGACGGACCACTCGGCGTACAGGGATCTGGACGGCGAGACCATCAGGAGCCTGGCCGGCGGATCCCCGCTCGTGATAGACACTAGGCGCGTGCTGAGGCCTGAGCTCATGCGCGGGATCAGGCTCCGCCAGTTCGCAGGGCGCGCGGCCGACGATGGGCCTGAAATCCGGTCCGCCTAGGCGAGCTCCACTATTATGGCGGGCCTGGCCGGCACCGCCTGGGACTCCTTCCCCCGCCCGGAGGGCGGCTCGTCCTCCAGGATCACAGGCAACCCCAGCTCCGATGACAGGAACCTCAAGGCCTCCTCCAACGCGCCGCGCTCCAGGTCCCTCCCGACCGCGAGCTCCAGCAGCCCTGGGTCGCGGGATATCGCCGCCACCACCGGGGCGGCGCGCTCCCTGAGCGCGGGCTCGAGCGAGCGCATAGCGGAGTTGATGGCCTCCCTCAGCCCGCCGGCCGATTGAAGCCCTCCCTTTATCGACTCGACGAAGGAGTACTTCCACCGATCCGCGACGACTATCCTTAAGCGCGCGGGCCTGCCCTTCACGAGCGATAGGACGTGCCTCGCGTCCTCCAGCGTCCTCATCACTATCTCCTCGGCCGCCTCGAGCTCCGGCCTCACCTTCGAGGGGTCCGGCTCCGGCCACCTGGAGAGGCTTATCAATCCCTCCTTCCCTATAGAGCTCCAGATCTCCTCCGCCACGTGGGGGGCGAAGGGCGCCAGTATGAGCGTCTGCACCTCTATGAACCTGGCGAGCAGGTCGCGGTTCGGCTCCCCGCTCCTCCTGAGGTACCACCTGAACTTGTTCTGGAGCTCGTAAAATCCGAGGACGAGCGCGCTCCTGAACCTGGTCTCCGACATCATGGAGTCGACGTCCGCCAATATGCGGTTCATGACGCTCTCGAACCAGTCGTCTATCTTGAGCCTGAAGTCCCTCCCCCTGCCGTAGTTCTCCACTGCGAACTTGTACCAAGAGTAGAGGTCGTCGACAGCGCTCGCAGCCACCTTCTCGTCGAAGCTGGGGTCCTCGAGCCCGGGGTCGCCGGCGAGGGCCTCGGCGATCCTCGTGGCGTCGGCCCCCCACTTCGCCACGGCGTCCCTCGCCAATATGAAATTGCCCGCGGTCTTGGACATCTTCTTGCCCTCCACCAGGACCCAGCCGTTCACCCCTATCCCCCTGGGCCACAGCTCCCTGGGGAAGATCGCGACGTGATGATATATGAAGAAGATAAGGTGGTTGTACATCAGGTCCTTCCCGGAGTTCCTGAAGTCCACTGGGTACCAGTAGAGGAACTCCGACCTCATGGCCCTAATCAGCTCCTCGCCGATGCCGGTATTCCTGGAGATCTCGGAGGGCTCCCCCTTTCCAAGGAACACGTAGTCGAAGAGCTCGGGCGAGAGGCGCGATGTATCGATCCCGTAGCTCTCAGGGTGCTCAAGGTACTTGGCTATCGTGTAGTAGGCCATGTAAATCGTGGAGTCGCTGAGGCTCTCAACGACCCACTCCTCGTCCCAGGGGAGCGGCGTCCCCAGCTCGCCCTTGTGCGCGCACGCCCAATCCTGAAGCCAATCTATCTGGCTGTGGAAAATCCCCCTGACCTCCTCCGGGTAGAACCTCATGAAGTTCACGCACTCGTGCGCCAGCGCCTTCCAATTCCCGTCGGAGTACCTGAGGAACCACTGGTCGTGGACCATCTTCACGTGGGTCCTGGCGCCGCAACGGCAGTAGACGCGCCTGGGGAGAGTGTATATCCTCACCGCGGCCCCCGACTCCACCAGGCGCTCCGCGAACTTGACCTTGCCCTCCCTGACGCTGAGGCCGGCCAGGTCCCCGAAGGCCTCCCCGAGCCTCCCCTCGTAGTACTCGAGCGAGTATATCTCCTTCGTTAGGCCCTCGAGCCTAGGATCGTCCTGGCGCCTGACGCCGGACCTCTCGACCGCCTCCGCCGCGGGCGCGGGGCCGTGGCCCTCCACGCGTATCACGCCGCGAGGAGATAATCCCTCCACGATGGATCTGTCGACGCCGAACCTCCCGGGGTCGGATTTAACGTCGCGGAGCGCCGCGTAGTCGTAGGGCGCGTGCGCTGGGACGGACATCACGACGCCGGTCCCCAGGTCGGGGTCGACGAAGGGCGCGGGCAGGATGGGCACGCGCTCCCCGTTGAAGGGGTTCACGGCGAACCTGTTCACCAGGTCCGAGCCGCGGATACTCCCGACGACCTCCACCGAGTGGCCCTGGTCGCGCAGCTCGTCCACCGAGTAAGGGGACATCACCCAGGTCTCCCCGTCCACCTTGGCTACGGCGTATTCCGCGTCCCCCCTGATCCATATGTTCGTGACGCCCGGCAAAGTCTCGGGCCTGTAGGTGAGACACGGGTAGACGAGGCCGTCGTCCCCCCTGAACTTTATCACGAAGGCCTCCTCCGGCCCGACGCCCACGTACTCGTCGGGCCTGTCGTGATCCCCCACAACCTTCTGCTCCTTTGGACACCAGACCACCGGGTGCGAGCCCTTGGCCACGAGCCCCTTCTCCCTCAGCTTCAAGTACTGCCATTTGACGAATGCGCTGTAGGCCGGGTTGAGCCTAGTGGTGTAGAACTCGCGCCTCCAGTCCACGCTCACCCCCAACATCTTGAGATCCTCGCGCCACCTGGACGAGAAGTAGTGGACCCAGTGCTCGGGATCCCCGAACTTCGGGATCTCATCCTCCGGCACCCCCATGGAGCGCAGGTTCGCTATCTGCTTGGGGTCCCCCTCCCTGACGCGGAGGGCGGCGGAGACTATGGGGCCCCCGGTCGCGTGCCATCCCTGCGCGAAGAGGACGTTGTATCCCTTCATCCGCATGTAGCGCGACATGAACTCGACCCTCAGCAGGGTGAATATGGACCCTATGTGGGGAGGCGCGTTCACGTAGGGGAAGGGGAAGGTCGCCATGAACTTCGGCCTGGAGTCTGGCTCCGCCCAGAATGCCCTCTTCTCCTCCCATACCCTCTGCCACTTCTCCTCCAGCGACCTCAGGAAAGCCACCTTGTCCTTCAGCTCGCCCTCAGGAGGGGAAGCAATGGGTGCCCTTCTATGGTAGGCGATTTAAGCGTTTACTCGCCGAGGACGCTCGTAACCGCGACTTCAACGTGACCTAGTTGGCGCCGCACGACGATGGCCACGGCGCGGCAGGTCCCCCGGCCGAGCAACCCCCAACTATCCCGACCTCAACATGGGAGATCGCGGGGCAGCGATGATAATTACATAATAGAGGCTGAAGCTGTGGACAGCTTGGGGATCCATTCGCCGGGCATTGATCCACGCCTTCGCCGCCCTCCAGCCGGATCGATCCGCGCGGCATCGGTGGGGCGATCCGCTCTTTTACTATTTACCAGATCTGGTAAAATGCGCTTCGGTCGATCGCATAGCTCAAATTCCGCTGCGCGATCGCCGCGCCCATGCCCGCGCCATACTGCATGTACTGGGTTGAGAGGGGAAGGCTCGCGGGCAGCTGCATGCCCAGAAGCGCCGAGGAGCTGAGGGGCATAAGGGAGTCCGGCATTCGCAGGGTCGTGGTGCTGCCGGAGGACCACGAGTTAGCCGAATATTGGGGCGACGCGCGCTCCTACTTCGAGGCGCTGTCGGCGTACGACCTGGAGTTCCTCCACGAGCCGGTGCCGGACATGGAAGCCCCCAAGTTTAACCAGCTCGTGGAGATCCTGAGGTGGATCAGGGGGGCGCCCTCGCTTGTCCACTGCGTAGGGGGCATGGGCCGGACAGGGACTGTTATCGCGTCCTGGCTCGTAGTGGAGCGCGGGATGTCGGCGCACGATGCCCTGGACGCCGTCAGGTCCCTCAGGCCGGGAAGCGTCCAGAGCTACTCCCAGATGAAATTCCTGCTGGACGTCGAGGAGAACGCCGACAAAATAAGGAAGCTGGTCGAATCCCCGTCCCCATGACGAGGACTCGAACCCGTCACATCATCTGCTTCAGGTTCTTTATGATCTCAGCCGTGTACTCCTTGCTCGAGACGGGCTCTATGCCCCTTATCCTGGCTAGGTCGTACGTCAGCTTCTTGCTCTCGTTGAGCGTCTTGAATATTGCCGCCTCTATCAGATCCGCCTTGTCGTTCTTGCCCATGTAGCGCAGCATGAGGGTGGCCGTGAGCATCAGCGCGGTCGGGTTGGCCTTCCACTGCCCGGCGTACTTCGGCGCGGACCCGTGCACCGCCTCGAACATCGCGTACTTGTCGCCTATGTTGCTCGAGGGCGCGACCCCGAGCCCGCCGATGAGCCCAGACGCCAGGTCGGACTCTATGTCGCCGAACATGTTCGTCATGAGCAACACGTCGTAGTCCTGGGGTTTGAGGACGAGCTGCATCGCCATGTTGTCCACTATCCTGTCCTCGAACTGTATGTCGGGGTAGTTCTTCGCGACCTCCTGCGCGACCTTGAGCCACAGGCCGTTGGTGTACTTCAATATGTTGGCCTTGTGCACGACCGTGACCTTCTTCCTCTTGAACTTCCTCGCGTACTCGAACGCGAACCTGGCTATGCGCTCGCTGTTCTTCCTGGTGACTATGCTGATGGACTCGGCGGCGTCTGCCGTGTCGAGGGTCGCTCCGCTCGGTATGAGGTGCTCCACGCCGGAGTAGAGCTCCTCGGTGGCCTCCCTTATTATGACCAGGTCGATGTTCCTGTACCTCGGGACGTCCTCGTAGAGCCAGGGGACTGGGAGGGATTTGGCGGGCCTCACCACGGCGTACGTGTCGAGGAGTATCCTCAGGGTCACGTTGAGGCTCCTGTAACCCCCGCCGACCGGGGTCGTCAGGGGACCCTTCAATATCACCGGCGTCTTCAATATCTCGTCGACCGCCCACTTCGGGAGCGGCTCCCCGTACTTCGCGATCGCCGGCTCGCCTATCTCCACGACGTTCCACTCTATTCCGACGTCCGCGGCGTCGAGGACCTGCCTGGTGAGCTCGGTCAGCTCGGGCCCAGTTCCGTCTCCCGGTATAAGGGTGACCTTTTCGGCCAACTCGCCATGGCTCCCAGGGAAGGCCTATATTTGCTTACCGATCCGCTGTCGCGCGGGCATGGACCTGAGGATATCGGACGAGGTGGCGTCCAGGTTCCCCGGCCTGCGCGCGCGTCTGTTCGAGGTCAGGGGCGTGCGCGTGGACCCCGCGAACGACGCCCTCGAGTCCTTCAAGGAGGAGGTCTACGCCAGGATAAGGTCCGCGTACACCGCCGAGTCCGTGAAGGACGATCCGGTGCTCAGGGCCTACAGGGACTTCTACTGGGACCTCGGGATAGATCCGACGAAGACCAGACCGGCCAGCGAGGCGCTGATCAGGAGGATAGTATCGGGGAAGGGCCTGCCCAGGGTGAACACGCTCGTGGATTCGTACAACCTGGCGTCCGCGCTGAGCAGGGTACCCCTGGCGGCGTTCGACCTCGACAAGCTCGCGGGGGACGCGCTCTCCGTGCGCTTCTCCAGGCAGGGCGAACTTTTCCTCGGGATCGGCATGGACTCCCCCAGGATCCTGAGCGGGAAGGAGGTGGTCGTGGAGGACGGGGCCGGCCTGATCGCGATCTACCCTTACAGGGATGCCGAGAGGACCAAGGTGACCGAATCGACGAGGAACGTACTGGTGATGGTGTGCGGCGCCCCCGGCGTGCCGGAGGACGCCCTGGAGGAGGCGGAGGCCTTGGCCAAGAAGCTGATAACCGCGTTCAGCGCCGGGGTCAGTCCTTGACGAAGTAGTACCTGGGCCAGCTGGGCCAGGACTCGGGCACCTTCTGGGGGTTCGTGTCGAACTCCACGTGGACGCGATCCCCTATCTTGAGCTGATCCGGGGAGGCTACGCCCTGCACCACGCCGGGTATCTTGGGCCCCTCGTCCAGCTTCACTATGGCGACCGCGTAGGGCTCCTTCCCCTCGAAGAGCAGCGTGGGCACGTGTATTATCGTGAAGGTCTCCACGGTCCCCTTGCCGCTGAGCTCTACCCACTCTAGGTCCCTCGAGTAGCACTCGGGGCAGATCGGCCTCGGCGGCACTATGACCTTGCCGCACCTCTTGCACCTGGCGCCCATCAGCTTCCTCTCCCCGACGAACCTGTAGAAGTTCTCCACCGAGAACTCACCGTCCTCCATCCACATCACCTCTCGACGACGAAAACGTTGTGGGAGGCGCCCGACCCGCCCATGTTGTGGGTGACCCCCACCTCCGCCCCCTTCACCTGCCTCCTCCCGGCCCTCTCCGTGAGGTGTAGCCATATTTCGTACAGCTGGCCGACGCCCGTCGCGCCGACGGGGTGCCCCTTCGCCTTCAACCCGCCGCTGACGTTGACCGGGATTTTGGAGTCGTAGTAGGTTACCCCCTCCCTTATGAGCCTGTATCCCTCGCCCCTCCTCGCCAGGCCCAGGGCCTCGTACAGAAGCAGCTCCGCTATGGTGAAGCAGTCGTGGACCTCGAAGAGATCGACGTCGCTCACGGTCACGTTGGCCATCCTGTAGGCGGCCTCCGAGGCCCTCCTGGCGCCCTCCAGCCACGTCACGTCCTCCCTCTCGTACACGCCGAGGTAGTCTGTGCTGTGGCCGAACCCGGTTATGTAAACCGGGGTGTCGGTGTACTTCTTGGCCAGCTCGGGCTTCGTCAGTATCAACACGGACGCCCCGTCCGTTATGGGGCTGCAGTCGTACAGCTTGAGGGGCCACGCGACGGGCCTAGCGCCCAGCGCCTGCTCCAACGTTATCTCCTGGGGGTACTGGGCCTTGGGGTTCATCGAGGCGTGTTTGTGGTTCTTCACCGCGACCCTCGCGAGATCCTCCTCGGTGGCTCCGTATCTGTGCATGTACGCGGTCGCCATGAGAGCGAAGAGCCCGGGGAAGGTCAGGCCGTTCCATATCTCCATGTGGAAGTCGCCCGCCTCCCCGAGGTAGAGGGTCACCTCGCTCGTCCTCCTGTTCCTCATCTTCTCGACGCCCCCCACTATCACGGTGTCGTACAGGCCGGACATTATCCCGGTGAGCGCCACCCTGACCGCGGTGGACCCGGAGGCGCAGGCGCTCTCGACCCTCGCCGCGTGCGTGTAGGGCAGGCCCGCGTAGTCCGCGGCCCAGGACCCGCTGTGGGCCTGGTGTTCGTACTCGCTCCCCATCTGGCCGATGAAAACGGCGCCGACGTCCTTCTTGGGGTCCAGGTTCCTCGCGTTCTCGAGCGCCTCCGCGAGGGCCTCCGCGAAGAGCTCCTTGGCGCCCTTGTCGTCGTGCTTGCCGTACTTGGTGGAGCCGGCCGAGACTATCGCGGCCAAAGGTTTGCCGTGCATCGTGGCGCGGAGGGTTCTATGGAATAAAAATAAAAATTTAGCTGACGACCTGGCAGACGCGCGCAAACCGCGTCCCTCCGCGGTCGATCCGGTTCCGGCGCGCCGGTGAGATGTCCCCGCGATATCATTCGTAGGGAAAACTTCGCGGAAGGGAGCTGCAGAATAGTTATTTTGCACCGAGGTTTACGCGAGGATATGGAAGAGGTCATATATGCGAGGGATCTGGTGAAGGTGTACCAAGGCGGCATAGCTGCGCTCAGGGGAATGAGCTTCAGCGTGCAGAGGAAGGGGATAATAACGCTGCTGGGGAGGAACGGAGCCGGCAAGACGACGTTCGTCAGGATAGCGGCGACCCTAATGGCTCCGACGTCCGGCGAGCTCCGCGTGCTCGGCGCGGACGTCGTGAGGGATCCACGAGCGGTCAGGCGCAGGATAGCCCTGATGCCTCAGGAGAGCTACCCTCCAACGTTCCCGAGGCCAGCGGAGCTGATCGAGGCCTACTTGATAGCCAGGGGGTGGGGCATCCGGGACGCCAGGAGGAAGGCCCAGGAGATGCTCGAGGACGTCGGGCTATGGGAGCACCGCCGCAAGACGATATCAGAGCTGAGCGGGGGCATGAAGAGGAAGGTGTTGCTGGCGATGGTGCTGGCCAGCGACGCTGAGCTGATGTTCCTCGACGAGCCGACCACGGGGCTGGACCCCCAGAGCAGGAGATCCATATGGAGGATACTGGAGGAGGCGAAGAGGGAGGGGAGGACCATCCTTTTGACGACCCACTACATGGAGGAGGCGGAGACCCTGAGCGACGAGGTGGTAATCATCGACAGGGGAAGGGTGGTGGCCCAGGGAGGCGTGCACGATATCGTGGCGAGGGTCGGCGCCACCCATAAGCTGGAGGTCCCGGAGTCCGCAGGGGCCGCGGAGGAGCTGTCGGGGTACGGCAGGACGTACAGGTACGGCTCCAGGATCGTGCTGTACTCGGACAGGAAGGCGGTTGAGGAGGCGGCGGCCCGCGTAGCCGCGAGGCGCGGGGTAGCCGTGAGGATGAAGGAGGTGGGGCTGGAGGACGCCTTCATCCTCCTGACCGGGGGGGCGGAGCCGCTGTACAGGGTGGCCGGGCGATGGGGCGCAGCTGGCTCTCGGTTCAGCTGAGGGCGATGGCATCCATAGCCTGGTTAAACGGGATAGTGGCGGCCGTCAGGGCGCCCCTCTGGGTCGCCTCGTACGTGACGCCGCCGCTCAGCATACTGCTGATACTCAGGTTCGTCTCGTACGGCAGGACTATGGCCTTCGGGGTAGTCGGCGGCTTGACGATGATAATCGTAAGCAACGGCATAGGGCTGCTCTCGGACGCGGCAACTTACCGCCTGCACTTCAAGTTCCAGGACATGATGCTGGCCGGACCGGTATCCCAGTGGGCCTACATGCTCGGGCTCGCCCTCTCCGGGCTCCTGTTCAGCCTGCCCGGCATAGCGATATTCGCGGCCCTAACGTGGACGCTCGGGGTACACATCCAAAGCGCCCTGGAGGCCGCGTTCTCGATCGCGATGCTCTGGGCGTCGAGCGCCAGCCTGGGCTTCCTGCTCTCCTTGCCCTTCAAGGACCTGAAGGAGGTATGGTCCGTGGCCTCAATACTCGCGTTCGCGATGTCCGTCCTGCCGCCGGTGTATTATCCGATAACCGCCCTGCCGAGTTACTTGAGGTATCTGTCGCTCCTGAGCCCCACCGCGGCCGCCGCCGCACTGCTTCAGGAATCCATGGGCCTGGTGAAGCTGGAGGCGTACCTCAGGGTTCTCTCGGCCTCGCTGCTGGTCGCGGAGTCGACCGCGTTCTTCGCGGCCGCCGCCCTCAAGAGGCCGGGCTGACGGGGCACTAGATCACCACCACGCGGGATTCGGGCACGAGGCCGGCCTCGCTCGCCATGCGGAGGAGCTCGCGGAGAGCCCTCTCCCCCCTCTGGCCCATGTCCACCGCGTACTCGTTGACGTACATGTCAACGAACTTGGAGACGTCGTCCATCGCCAGGCCGCGCGCGAACTCCGACGCGTAACGCAGGGCCTCCTCCCTGTGCTCCCGCGCGTATTTGAGGGACTCCAGCAGCGCGCCCTTCACGGAGGCCGCGACCTCCATCCCGAGGGACGATTTGACCACGTCCAGGCCCAGGGGGACGGGCAACCCCGTGGCGTCGTCCCACCACTCGCCGAGGTCCATTATCTTGCGGAGGCCGCGCCTCCCGTACGTTATCTGACCTTCGTGTATGAGGAGCCCCGCGTCGACTGCCCCGGACACGACTGCGTCCATTATCCTATCGAAGGGGACCTCAACTGTCCTGACGGACGGCATGGCCAGCCTCAGCAACAGCGTCGCCGTCGTGTACTCACCGGGCACGGCGACGAGCCCCACGTCGCGCCCGGAGCCCACGAGCAGGGGACCGTAGCGATCGCCCATCGAGGCGCCCACGCTGAGCACGTAGTAACGATCGCCCACGTAGGCCATCACGTGCGCGCTCACCGCGCTGACGTCCAGCCTCTCGTGCAGGGCCAGCCTGTTCAACGTCTCTATATCCGCCAGGAACTCCCTGACGGAGAAGGGGGCCCTCACGAGCCCGCGCTTGAGCGCGTAGAACATGAAGGCGTCGTCGGGGTCCGGGCTGTGGCCTATCAGGAGCTCCACGCGCGGGGTTTGGCCGCGGGTCATTATATCTGCAGCGGGGGCAACCCGAATACGCTGAGCTCCTTCTCGATCCCGGCCCTGACGCGCTCGTCCACGCGGTAGCGCATAGCCGAGTAGTAGTCCGCCATCAGGCGGTCCGACACCCCGATTCTGAGCGCCACCTCGCGGAGGAGCTCCCGGGGGGAGCCGTAGAAGCGGTCGAGGGATCTCTCCATGGCGCGCACGACCTCCGCGACGAAGCCGGGGTCCGCGTCCCTCCGGGCGGCCAGGACCGCGTAGACCAGGGGGTAGCCCACCCGCAGCCTCCAGAGCTCGCCCACGTCGACGAGGTGGGGCACGCCGGCCTCGACGAGCCTCAGCGCGTCGTCTCCTATCACCAGGACACCGCCGTATCTGCGGAGCGCGGCGATCGGGTCGTCCACCCTCTCGAACTCTATACCCATCAACTTCCTCAAGGCCATCGCGTTCACGCTGGTGTCGGAGACGGCCGCGTAGCCGCTCCCGGAACCCTTGAAGAGCCTGGCCGATATCACGGGACCGTCGCTGTAGATCGCCAGCGCCGGAACCACGTAGAGCTCCTCGCGGTTCAAGGACGCGTAGGTAAGGGGCACGAACGCCACGTCCACGTCGCCGCGCAGCAGGACCTCCACGGACTCCCTGTTGCTTACGCTCAGGGGATCGAGGCCGCTGTACCTGAAGAGCGGGTCGCTGTGGGAGTACTTGAGGCGGGCCACCCGGTCGGCCATCGCCTACAGCTCCCGCAGCGCCCTGTGGAACGTGTCCCTCTCGACGGGCCTCCTGCCGACCTCCCTCGCGATGTGGGCCAGCTCCTCCAACGTCGAGGCCTCGCCCGATCCCGCCCTGCTCAGGACCTCCTCGTTTAACATGGTCCCGACGAGGTCGTTGGCGCCCGAGAGCAGGAGGACCGACGAGATCCTCTTGCCGACGGACTTCCAGTAGGCACCTATCCTCGGGATCTCGCCGGCCAGCATCAGCCTTGATATTGCCGTGACCTTGACGTCCAGCTCGGGCGGGGCCGGCCCCTTGACCCTGCCCTCCCTGTGGAGCCGGGTGTTCCACGGCACGAACTTTATGGGTATGAATGTGAGGACGCCGTGGAGCTTCCTCTGGAGCTCCCTCACCTCGGACAGGTGCTTGACTATGTGGCGCGGCTCCTCCACGTGCCCGTACAGCATCGTGGCGTTCGTCGGCATCCCCAGGGAGTGGGCCTCCTCCTGGACCCTCAGCCAGGCCTCCGCGTTGAACTTGTACGGCGTGATAACCCTGCGTATGTCCTCGTCCAATATCTCCGCGCCGCCCCCCGACAGCGCGTCCATCCCCGCGTCCCTCAGCCTCCCCAGGACCTCGCGGTAGCTCATCCTCCCCTTCCTGGCCAGGTAGTCCACCTCTATGGGGCTCAGGCCGTGGATCGCCGCCTCCGGCACGCGCCTCTTCAGCTGCCTGAACATCTCCTCGTAGTACTCGATGTCGAGCTCCGGGTTCACCCCGCCCTGCACCAATATCTGCCTTATCCCGTAGGCGCGGTGCACCTCCTCGGCCGCCCTCGCGGCCTCCTCCGGCGACTTGACGTATGCCTCGGGGTGACCGGGCGGCCTGTAGAAGGCGCA
>CAYFJD010000006.1:0-17181 GCA_964343285.1 uncultured Nitrososphaerales archaeon | reverse complement strand
GATCAGGTCGTGGAGATAAGGAACCAGCTGCTCGAGGGCTACAGGAGGTTCATGGACGAGGTGCTCGAGTTGGAGTGGCGGTGGGCATGGGTCACCCCATTCTACCTGGAGCAATCCGGGGAGGTGGAGTCCGGCCCCTCGGAAGTGGACATAAATCAGCCCGGCACGATAGACTTCGAGTCCTGGCTGCCCTATAAGGGCGGACGCGGCGATCGCAGGGCTTGGCTGGAAATAGGTAACATATCCATACACGGCACGAAGTACACGAAGTCGTTCCGCGTCAGGCACAACAGGGGGGAGACCGTCTGGACGGGCTGCTCCGGCTTCGGCACGCAGAGGTGGCTGTTGGCGCTGCTCTCCCAGAAGGGATTCGATCCATCCAACTGGCCGGAGAAGTACAGGAGGAAGGTCGCGGAGGTCGGCGTCCCAAGGCCGGTCGAGGAGGTGACCTACCCGGCCAGCAAGGAGGGCAAGGCCGCGCTCAAGTGGCTGGTGGACCTGCTGTCAGGCGCCGGCCTCCTCAGGGATTAACCGTCCTTAAGCTCCAGGTATAGGTGTCTCACCCTTATCTCGCCGTCGGACTCCAAGTCCAGCAACCTAGCCTTAACGCTCGGCCCGCCCATGCTGTATCCCCCCAGGCCGCGCTTGGCCACCACCCTGTGACAGGGCACCACGATGGGGCGGCGGTTCAACTTGAGGAGCCTTCCCACCATCCTCGGGCTGATGCCCAGGAGTTTCGCGATCTCGCCGTAGGTGGTGACCTCGCCCGCCTCCAGGAGGAGCAGCAGCGCCTCGAGGGCCTCGAGGTAATCGTCCACGCGGGCGGGCCTTGCCCTCAGGCCCCCCGAGCCCTCCTCGACGACCAGCAACGGCATTCGCCAAGCTTATATTCGATTCCGTATTTAAAGCGAGGCGATTTGCTAGCCAAGGGGTATAGAGTTCTCGTCACCGCCTCGTCGAAAGGCCTAGGGAAGGCCATAGCCAAGGGGTTCCTCGAGAACGGGGCGGCCGCTGTGACGATATCGAGCAGGAACAGGGAGAACCTTAGCCGCGCCGCCAAGGAGCTCTCGGGCGTCGGCCCGGGCAGCGTCTACGCGGTGCCTGCCGACCTCACGGTCAGGGAGCAGGTGGAGGAACTCGTCGACCGGGCGCATGAGTTGATGGGCGGCCTCGACTCGGTCGTGTACGTCACGGGTCCCCCGAAGGCCGGCCGCCTCCTGGAACTCGCCCCGGAAGACTGGGAGTACGCGTCCAGGCTCCTGGTGCTCAGCGCCGTGTGGACGACCTACAGGGCGATAGGGAAGCTCAGGAGGCCCGGCGGCAGCATAATCTACATGTCCAGCACGTCGATAGCGGAGGCCAACCTCGACCTCGCCCTGAGCACGGTCCTGAGGCTGAGCCTCGCCGGCCTGTTGAGGGTGGTATCCCATGAGGTCGGCCCAATGGGGCTGAGGGCAAACATGGTGCTCCCTGGCCTCGCGCGCACCGACCGTATGGAATCGCTCGTCCGCAGGGTCTCCCAGTCCAGGGGCATAAGCGCCGAGGAGGCCGAGCGCCTCATGACGTCCGGGATACCGCTCGGGAGGGCCGCGGATCCCTCCGAGGTGGCATCGGTCGTCGTGTTCTTGGCGAGCGAAGCGGCCAGCTACGTGAACGGCGCCATCGTGGCCGTCGATGGGGGCTCGATGTTGAGGGTGCTGTGAGCGGCGGCCGCGTATCTAGTTAGTATAATTAAAATAATGTTAAAATATAACCTAGTTTACGTTAGAATATCGTGGGCTCGCTGGAAGCTCCGTTACTCGCCCGCTGGCTATCGGGCGTCGGAGTAATGGCCCACCTGCTCCTGGCCTCCATGTTCATAGGGACGATCACGTTCGCGGTGGTCTCCGAGTACAGGTACATGAGGACCCGGGACGAGGATTGGCGCCTCCTCGCAAGGACCTTCGCCGTAATAGCGACGATATTCCTGGGCGTGGGCGCTGCCTTCGGGACGCTCGTGGAGTTCGGGCTGGTCGTCCTGTGGAGCAACTTCGTGACGTTGATCGGCTCCGGGCTCGTGATCCCCTTCTACTTCGAGCTCTATGCCTTCCTGATGGAGGTCGTCCTGGTGCCCATCTACGTGTTCACCTGGGGCAGGTTCCGGAACGGGTGGTACCACTGGTTGATAGGGCTGGCGGCGGCGCTCGGGGCCCTCTACAGCGCCTTCAACATCCTGGCGGTCATGGCCGCTCTGAGCATGAGGCCGCCCGGGCTCGAGGTGGTGGAGCTCCCCAAATCCATAGGCCACCTCATACAATATGCGGCTGTCTTCACGTCGCCGTACGGGGTCCTTAACGTGTTCTGGCCGGGCGCCGAGGTGTTCATATTCCATGGAATTCTGGCGGCCCTGATACTCAGCTGGTCCGCGATAGTCGGGGTCACCATCTACAGCCACAGGAGGAGCCCCAAGCCCTACAAGCTCAAGGCGCTGAGGACTATGCTCCCCGCGCTCACTGCGCTGATAGCCGTGGAGGGGTTCGTGCTGGGGCATTATCAGGGGGAGCTGGTGCTGCAGTTCGATCCCCTGAAGTTATCCGCGATCGAGGGCCTGTTCTGGAGCGGCTTCAGGGTTGATCCGTTGATGAGCCTCCTCGCCTACGGCGACACGACCCACGGGTTCTGGGGGTACTTCAGTTGGCCCGCCTCCATCAGGCCCCCTTCGTTCCTGCCGGCCTTCTACCTGGGGTTCATGGTGGCCGGGGGCGTGCTCCTCGGGGCCTGGTCCCTCGGGTTGACGCTTTACTACTACGATCTCCACAGGGTTAGAGGCCTCGGGTGGATAAAGGGCATCGAGCGCCTTCTGGTCGGCGGCGGCCCCTACGCGTTGGTGCTGCTAGCCGCGCTCGCGTCGATAGGCGGCGCGGTGACCGCCGAGGTGGGGAGGCAACCATTCGTGTTGGTGAAGGCCGTGCCATCGTCATCGGGACCCCCCGACATAACTGGGATACCGGTGGGCCCAGGCGGACTGTACAACCCGACGCTCGCGTTGACGCCATGGCTCGCGGCGCTGATATTCGCCGTGGAGCTCGCGATGCCGGCACTCGCGATCTACATGGTCTACCTGTACCTCAGCAGGAGGGTCGCCGAATGAACGCGGTCGAGCTCGCGACGATACTGCTCGCCTGGGCCTTCGGCGTCCACATACCGCTAGTCTACACGGTCCTCGGCGCGCTCTGGACGCTCCCCGCCCTCGAGTACGCCTCCCGCGATGATGGGCGCTACGTGGCTGCCGTCAGGGGAATCGCTAGATACCTCATAGCGATCTACGCGGTGGGCGGCGTCTTCGGCACGATAATAACGGTGTTCTTGGCCGGCATGTTGCCGATCTTCACCAACATAGCTGGTGCACTGCTGTGGCCCGTTTGGGCCACGGCCATCGCGTTCGGGGTCGCGGTAGCTCTCCCTTTGATAGGGTACTGGTACAGGACGCTGGGGCGCATGAGCCCCGGCCGGCACGCGGCGCTCGGCTTCTTGACCGCCGGCTTCACGACCGTGATACCGCTGATGTTCAGGCTCGTGTTCGCCGTCGTGAACTACCCGGCGGGGGTCGAGGTGGTGAACGACCCCTCGTCGCTGGTGGGGTTCGACCTGGTCGTGCGCAACTACTGGGCGCTCTTCTCCAACCCGACGTATCCTCCGCTGGTTCTGTCGACGCTCCTGGGCGCCGTGGCCTTCGCCAACGCGCTCATCGTTTTCGTCTACGGGTACTCCTCGTCGAACCCCGAGGTGGTGTCCGTGTCCAGGAAGATCGCGCTCGCCTTCGGCTCCGCGGCGGCGCTCTCCGGCGCCTGGTACCTGTTCGAGCTCTATTATTACGCGCCCACGATGGCATGGTCGATCCTCGGGGTCATGCCCTCCACAGTACCGGCGCCGCTGGCCCCAGTCTTCAAGCCGACGTACTCGCTCACGGCCCCGTTCGTTGCGGCCGTGATCCTCGGGCTGGCGTCGGCGGCCGCGCTCCTGGCGTCCCCTAGGATTAAGAGCAGGGCGCTCAACGTCCTCGGGCTGCTGGCGTCCATAGCCGCGGTGATAGACGTGGAGGAGGTGAACCTCCTGGCTCATCTGCCGTACGCGATAATCCCGCCTGTATCGGCTGCCGAGGAGCTATCGTCGCAGTACGGCGTGAACTTCGCGCTCACCGTCGCCAAGGTCCTGAGCGCCTCCACGATGTCCACGACGCTCAACGCACTGGCAGGTTTCGTCTCTGCGGATCCGGCGATCCTATACTTCTCGATGGCGTTCTTCGCGCTCTTCACGGTTCTGGTGCTCGTCGGAGTCTACGCGGCGCTCTCGTGGCGCGAGGGCGCCGGTGCTCCGCGCGGAGGGCGATAACCCGGGTCTTGCGTCCGGCCCGTCAGAGGGTGGAAGGCCCTTTCCTGGGGCGCAGGCCCGGAGATCCCATCGTCAGCGAGCCTCCGGGGGTACGCGTATATCCGGGGCGCCCTTCCCCGGCCGCGTGCCGTCTGGAGTAGGCCGCTTGACGGCGCTCGGCGTGCTCAGGACATTCGCCATCTCGCTCGTCACGCCGTACGTGGGGCTGGTGATGTACTCGAGGGGCATGCCGATAGGGGAGGTCGGAGCGTACTACCTAGTGCTGGGGACGGCCTCTGCGCTGGGTCAGCTCCTGGGCGGCGCGGCCTCTGATCGCATAGGGAGGAGGCGCGTGATGGCGCTCAGCCTCTTGCTATCCGGCGCCGCCCTCGCGGCCATGGGCCTGTCCCTCAGGCTTCCGGGCTACTGGCCCTTCGCCTCCACCGCCGCCTTGGAGAACTTCCTGGGCGGCATGTCGTTCTCCGCGCTCAACACGATGGTCGGCGATCGCGGCGGCAACATCAAGGAGATGGTGAGAAATTACGGCGCGGTGAGGATAGGGATAAACCTGGGGTGGGCGCTGGGCCCGCTGGCGGGTGGCACGCTCGCGGATCTCCTGGGGTACGGCGCCGCCTTCCTGATATCGGGTGTAGCCCTCGCGGCCTCATCTCTATTCGCGTTGACCCTGGAGCCCTCGGGGACGCAAGGGGGGCCGGGGCTCCCGGATCGTTCCTATCTCGCGAGGATCTCCCCGCTCGTATTGTTCTACGCGTTCATAGCGCAGTTCGGCCTCACGTTAACGGTGTTCGAGAGCTCCGTGAGGGGGCTGAGCCTCGCGGCCATAGGATCCCTCTACACCGTCAACGGCCTGATGGTCGTCGCGCTACAATATCCAATAACGTCGCTCGAGGCGCGCGGCGGAGTTCTCAGATGGCTCTACGTTGGATCGCTATTCTACGCCATCGGCTTTTACATGCTCTCGCTCGGGAGCTCCCTCTGGTGGTCGATGCTCTCCGTCGCGGTGCTCACCGTGGGGGAGGACTTCGCATCGCCGGTGGTGTCGGCCGTCGCGAACGCGCTCGCCGATCCGTCCAAGAGGGGTTCGTATCTGGGGGCCTTCGGCATGCTCACGGGGATGTCCAGGTCCCTGGGCGCGTTCTACGGCGGCATTGCCATGTCCGAATTCCTCCGCGATCCCGTTGCGCTGTGGGGGTCCGTGGACGCGCTCGGCGCCGCCTCCGCCATCTCCGCGGCCTTCGTGCTCGCCCCAGCGCTGCGCCGCCTGGGGGCGCGAAACCCGCTCGCCCCCTTCGGCGAGGAATGAAATAATAGGGCCCGCGTGACACGCGCGGCGGCATGGCGACGTACCCCGTGTACGCGCTCCGGGACGCGCCGCAGGAGCTCTTGGAGCGGATCCTGCGGAGGTCCGAGCTGGACATCTCCAAGATAGAGCCCGAGGTGCGCCGCATAATGGAGGACGTCAAGGAAAGGGGGGACGAGGCCATAGCGGAGTTCCTCAGCTCGCAGGTTGGAAGGCGGGTCAGGCCCGAGGAGATCGTTGTGAAGCCGGAGGCGATATCCGAGGCGTACAGGCGCCTAGATGAGCGCGTGCTCTCCGCCATAAAGCGCATGGTCGCTAACGTCAGGAAGTTCCACGAGGCCCTGATGCCCCGCCCCTTCACGATGGAGATAGAGCCCGGCCTGTACGCCGGCATGGAGGTCGTGCCCCTCGAATCCGCGGGGCTCTACGTGCCGGCGGGTAAGGCCAGCTATCCCTCCGTGTCTGTCATGGTGACGGTGCCTGCGAGCGTGGCCGGGGTTCCCAGGATCGCCGTGGCATCGCCGCCCTGGGACGGGGAGATGGCCATGGAGCCCGCGACCCTCGTGGCGGCCCATCTGTCCGGCGCACACGAGTTCTACGTGATGGGAGGGGCCCACGCGGTGGCGGCGTTCGCCTACGGGACTCGGTTGGTCAAGCGCGTGGACGTCATAGCCGGCCCCGGCGGCCCCTGGACCTACGCCGCGAAGAGGCTCGTCAGGGATCTGGTGAGGATAGACCTGCCGGCCGGCCCCAGCGAGGCCCTAGTGATATCCGATGGGACCTTGGATCCGGAGGTCGTCGCGTGGGACGTCCTAAACGAGGCGGAACACGGCCCCGATTCCTCGTCGGTCCTGGTGACGACCTCCATGGATCACGCGATGAAGGTGGCGGAGGCCATAGACCGCGCCTTGGAGGAGCTTCCGGAGCCCAGGAGGTCCTACGTGCTCGAGAACGCGGGTAAGTACAGCGCGATACTGGTGGCGTCCTCGATGGACGAGGCCGTAGACTTCGCCAACAAGTACGCCGCCGAGCATTTGCTCATAGATAGCGTGCGCGCCAAGGAGATATATGAGGCGTACAGGGGAAGGCTGAGGAACTTCGGCACGGTGTGCTTGGGGACCCCGATATCGGTGGGCAATTATGGCCTGGGGCCCAACGCTACCCTGCCGACCGGGGGCTACGCGAGGCTATATTCGGGCCTCAGCGTCGATACCTTCCTCAGGAAGCCCACGGTCGAGATCGCGGAGAAGGAAGGCCTAAAGAGGTTCGGCGAAGTCGTGCTCGCCATGGCCGATTACGAGGGCTTCCCCAGCCACGCGATGTCCGTCAGGTCCAGGCTCAGCAGGGGGCAATAGGGAATCGATCATCGCCGGTGAAGCCCACGTACGTTCGTGGGCGTGCACCCCCTGGGACGTCTGGGCGCCCGCTGCTCCGAGCTAGGCCGCGGCGGGAGCCGATGGCTCTACGGCCCCAGGGGCGAGGTGGACTCCCTGGACGCGATCACGAAATGGGGTGGAGTGGGCGCCTAGGGAGAGGCTGTGGCGCGCCCTAGGCGTTGCCCAGGTTGGGGCACTTGAGCCCGTACCTCCTGGCGGCGTCCAGCAAGTGCTCCGCGATCTCACCATCCGATATATAGCGCAGGGCGCCCTCCACGAACTCGCAGGCCTCATCGCCCCTCAGCTTTCCCTCCAAGTAGTATGAGAGGGCCTGCAGCCCCATCTCCAGCTTATCGACGTTGTGCACTAGGCGCGCCTCCTCGGTCCCCCCCTCCTCATATTCCCTGTAGAGCCTCGACAAAATATCCCCGTCCTCGAGCACGTCCGTCAGCTCGTCCATGGCCTCGCGCTCCATAGCGTGCTTGCGCTCCGCCGGCAGCTCGTCCGGCGGCAAATCCCCCACGATGGACTCCGCTAGGTCGTGCACTACGGCCAACGCCGCGCACCTGTGCGCGTCCAGCCCGCGGTCGCTCGCGATTATCATCGACAGTATCGCGGTCATCAGGGAGTGGTCGGCCACGCTCTCCACGTCCTCCCCGGCGATCCTCCTCGCCCACCCTACGCGCTTCGTGCGCTTCAGCCTTGAAGCGATCCTGTAGAACTCGAAGAGCTCCACGTGGCTCCTCCACCGGGGCCTCCGTTATAATGCTTTTTAAATTTAAGTTGCCGCCCGTCGGCGATGGCATCCGAGCCCAAGTACGTCGTCGAGGTCAAGGCGGTCGAGAAGCCGCCCAGGATCCCTTCGGAGTACGCGGAGCAGCTGAAGGGCGTGATGAGCGCCAAGAGGTTGGCCGCCCTGAAGAAGGAGGTGGTGATATGTCCGCTCACCAACTCGGAGGTGCCCTTCCTCGTGTGCTTCCAGTGCCCCAGCTTCATGAGGAGGGTCAAGGGGGTCGTTCACTGCTCCGGGAAGGAACCCCCGAAGTGGCCCCCGCGTTGACTGCGCGCGGGGAGGCTCGGGTGGGCGCCCGAGCGTATCCCTGGGGATCGGCGGAGGTCCCCGGCCGGCTCGCAACTGTTTTAAAACGGGCGTGCCTAGAGCTTCCGTGGCCGGGGAGGAGAAGGCGGTAAAGTTCCTCGTGATATTCAAGCCCAAGGCGAGCTGGGTCGACGACATCTACCTGGGGAACATGCTCGTGGAAGCGTTGGGGCAGATATCTAGCATGACGGGGGCGTTCGACTTCGAAGTCATAAGGCAAGGCGAGCGAGGCGCCTCCAAAAGGTCGTTCTAGTTCCGCGCTTCGATTCAATCCCCTGAACGTGATACCTCAATGGACCACGGCATCGGTCGGATCACGTTAAGCCGGACGCCCCGCGGATCAGGTTGTTTCAGCGGAATTCCTCGCGCGGCAGGTACAGGGCGCGCTGTCGGCGCGAAATTTATTTCGTCCCCGCGAAACCGCGTGAAGAGGATGGACGACTGCATCTTCTGCAGGATAATAAACGGCGAATCGAGGGGGTATATAGTGTACAGCGACCAGTACGCGGTGGCATTCCTCGACGCGTATCCGCTGGCGGAGGGCCACACTCTCGTCGTCCCGCGCAGGCACGTACAGAGGTTCGAGGAGCTGACGGAGGAGGAGGCGTGCGCGCTCTCCAGGGCGCTGCTGAGGGTGAGCAGGGCGATCTCGAAGGCCTTCGGATCCGAAGCGCTGACGATAGGGGTCAACGACGGATTCGCCGCCGGTCAGGTTGTGCCGCACGTCCACGTGCACGTGATACCCAGAAAGTACGGCGACGGCGCCGGGAACATCCATTCAATATTCAGAGGGGCGCGCCGGATAGCGTCTATGAATATGGATGAGGTGGCGCGCCGGATAGCGTCTAACATAGAATAGATTTCGGGGGAGCGCTATCCTTTTTAGAGCGGGCTCCCTCCGTAACACTCGTGCCGGAGCTGAGGTTCTGGCTGCTGGACGTGGTCGAAGCCGAGGGGACCGTGGATCTGTGGGGCGTAGGGGAGGACGGAAGGCGCGTGGTCGTTAAGGTGCCCTTTCGGCCCTATTTCTACGTAGTACCGGCTGGCGAGGCGGTGAAGCTCGAGGGGGCGCGGGAAGTCCACATGTTCAGGCTTGGCAACCGCGTGAGGTGCCTCAGGGTGGAAGCCGAGGACGCGGAGAGGATGGCCGAGGAGGTCGTCAGGAAGGGCTTGGGCGAGGCCTATGGATACGACATCAGGAGGCCCGACCTGTTCCTCGTGTCGACGGGGTTGATGCCGGGGGGCTGGGCGGCCTCGACGGTCGAGCTCGCGGAGAGGGGCCCTTACGACGTCTACAGGTCGACCGGCCCCCCGAGGCCGCTTGAGGACCGCAGGGATCTGCCCAGGATAAGAATACTATCCTTCGATCCGATATACGTGTCGCGCGTGGCGTCCCCGAGGCCGGAAAGGGATCCCGTGGTGGCGATCAGCATGTACGATGGCAGCTCGGCCAAGACCCTCGTGGGCGATGAGCGCGAGGTGCTTGGATCCTTCGTGGAGGAGGTGAAGGCCCTGGATCCGGACGTCATCCTGGGCTTCCAGAGCAACCGCCTGCATTGGAACTACCTATCCAAGAGGGCTGAGAACGCCGGGTTGAAGCTCCCCCTGGGCAGGGACGGCTCGGAGCCCCACGGGAGCGTCTACGGCCACGTGTCGGTCAGGGGGAGGGCCAACGTGGACCTATCGGAGTTCGTGGAGGAGGTGCCCGAGGTCAAGCTTGAGAGGCTGGAGGAGCTCTCGAGGTACTTGGGGCTGGAGGCGCCCGAGGAGGCGCCGGACTACTTCGAGTTCGGGGAGCTGTGGGAGGAGCGCCGGGGGGATCTGATCGAGTACTTCGAGTGGAGGGTGAGGGCAATGTTCGAGATATTCTCCGCGATCTCCGACTACGTGTTCAACCTGTCGAGCATAACGGGCCTGCCGCCCGACCAGGTACTGACCGCCGCCACGGGATTCAAGGTGGAGAACTACCTGATGAGGTTCGCCGAGCTGGAGGCCCACGAGCTGATACCGCCCAGGAAGGAGACCAAGCACGTGACCTATCAGGGGGGCATGGTGCTCCAGCCGAAGCCGGGCCTGCACCACGGGATAGCGGTGCTCGACTTCAAAAGCATGTATCCAAACATTATAATAAAATATAATATAAGTTTAGAGACCGTCGACGAGGAGGGGCGCCTGAAGGAGGGCCCCCCAGGCTTCCTGCCGAGGGCGCTCAGGCGCCTGCTGGAGGAGAGGGCCAGGGCGAGGGAGGAGGAGGCGCGCTACCCGGAGGGTTCGAGCGAGCGCAAGGTTCTGGACGCCAAGCAGAGGGCGCTCAAGAGGATAGCTAACGCCGTCTACGGTTACACCGGCTGGTCCGGCGCCAGGTGGTACGCCCCCCACGTGGCCGCGGCGATAACGGCCAAGGGGCGCGAGGTGATATCCTCCGTCATATCCAAGGCCAGGGAGATGGGGCTGGAGGTCATATACGGGGACACCGACAGCATCTTCGTTTCCTACGACGAGGACAAGGTCCGGGGGATCCTGAGGTGGGTGGAGGAGAGCCTTGGGCTGGAGGTCAAGCTCGAGAAGGTCTACAGGAGCGTGCTGTTCACGGAGGCCAAGAAGAGGTACGCCGGGATCACCGAGAAGGGGGAGCTCGACGTCGTGGGGCTGGAGGCGGTCAGGGGCGATTGGAGCGAGGTCGCCAGGCGCGCACAGGTGGACGTGCTGAGGATCCTTCTTATGGAGGAGAGCCCGAGGAGGGCGGAGGAGGCGGCGATGGGGTGGATAAGGCGCGTCCGCGCCGGGGACGTTCCACTTAAGGATCTAATAATATGGAAGCAATTGACCAAGCCCCCGGAGGAGTACGAGGCCACTGCGCCCCACGCCGTGGTTGCCCGCGAGATGAGGAGGAAGGGATGGGACGTGAGGGTGGGCGATAAGGTCGGCTTCATAGTCGTGAAGGGGTCGGGGAAGCTGCACGAGAAGGTCAAGCCGTACTTCGAGGTGACGAGGGATCAGGTGGACTGGGAATACTACGCGGAGAAACAGGTGGCTGCGGCGTGCGGAAGGGTGCTCGAGGCGGTCGGGATCGATGAGTCGAGGCTGCTCTCCGCCTCCAAGGGCGTGAGCCTGGAGGAGTTCTTCGGGTGACTGATATGAGGGAGGACTACGTGGAGGCCCTGAGGGGAGCCGTGGACGCGGCTAGGCGCGCCCGCCGCGCCGTCGTGGTGCACCACGACGACGCCGACGGCCTGGCGGCGGGCGCCATATCCCTGAGGGCGGCGGAGCTCCTCGGGATAGAGTCGAGGGCCGTTTGCATAGAGAAAATGCATCCCGCTATCGTGAAAATGATACACGGGATTGACGCCGACCTCTTCATCTACGCGGACATAGGATCCAGCAGGGCGGATCTCGTGGCGGAGGCCGTGCGCGAGGGCCAGATGGTCATAGTGCTGGATCACCACGACCCGGCGAGGGTGTCGCGCAGGGAGATCCTCCACCTCAACCCCGAGCTCTACGGTTACGAGGGCGAGAGCGAGGCGAGCGGCTCGACCGCCGCCTACATGTTCCTGAGGGCCGTGGACGAGGGAGCGGCGAAGGGGATCGCGTGGGCGGCGGTCGTCGGAAGCGCGGAGATACCGGGCCCCCTGAGGGGGTTGAACGCCGAGGCGCTGAGGGACGCGGAGGAGGTGGGGGACGTCGAGGTAAGGCGGGGGAAGGCGGGCGAGAGGTACTTCGTGAGGGCGGTGCAGGAGTACTGGGATAGGGCGTCCACCGCCTATACGGTCCTCGGGAGCGTCGGGTACTACAGCGGGGGGCCCGAGAGGGCGGTGGCGGGTATCCTGCGCAGGGAGATCCCGAGGGACGAGGTGGACAAATTGGAGGAGCTGCGCTCGAGGAGGTTCGACGAGCTCTTCTCCAAGGTGTACAGGGAGGGCCTCAGGAAGATGCGGGCCATACAGTGGATGGACGACGGCGGCGTCCTGGACGGCCTGGGCACCAAGGTCATAGGCACGTTCCTCAGCGTCCTGAGCCACAGGAAGATAGTCGATCAGGACAAGTACCTGGTCGGGATGATGGAGTTCAGGCCAGAGATACCCGGGCTGGGCAGGATAGATGGCAGGTGGATAAAGGCGTCCGTGAGGGCCCCCGAGGCCCTGCGCAGGTCGATAGAGGCCGGGCGGAGGCCCGCCGCCTCCGCGCTGCTCGAGTTCGCGGCCGGCAGGGTGGGAGGGGTGGCTGAGGGACACGCGTACGCGGCCAGCGGGCTCCTGCCCTGGGACGCCCGCGAGGAGTTCCTGGAGCTCATGGACTCCGGGGCCGCGGGTGAAAAAGGGATATCAGAGCCATGAGCGCGGAGTGGGGCGTGTCAAAGCGGGTCGTGATCGACGAGAGCGCCGTCCTGAGCGGGGGCGCCGAGAGGTTGATAGAGGGATCCACGGGCGGCGAGCTTAGCGCCGTGGTGGTGCCCAGGGCGGTCGTCGACGATCTACTGCAGAAGGCCTCCAACAACGTCGAGAGCGGGATCGTGGGCCTGCGCGCCCTCTCGCGCATCAAGTCGCTGTGCGAGGCGTCCGGGATAGAGTTCCAGGTTCAAGATGATTACGTTGGGGACCCCGTGAAGGCGTCGCTCGACGCCGCCAGGGAGCTGGATATGGCGCTGTACACGGACGACGACTCTTTGCGCCTCGCGGCCGAGGCGCTCGGCGTGGCCCTGGTGCGCCGCGGGGCCGCCGTGGCGGGGGTCCCCGCGATAGAGCAGTACTTCGACAGGGATACGTTGAGCGTGCACCTCAAGGAGGGGGTTCCGCCGTTGGCCAAGAAGGGCAGGCCGGGCAATTTCAGGCTGGAGGTGGTCGGCGAGCGGGAGCTGACCAGGGAGGAGCTGGAGGAGCTGGCCGGCCAGCTCCTCCAGCTGGCCAGGACCGCTCCCAACTCGTTCGTGGAGCTGGAGACGCGCGGGGCGGCGGTCATCCAGCTGGGCCAGTACAGGGTGGCGATAGCGAGGCCGCCGTTCTCCGACGGGCTGGAGATAACTGCGGTGAGGCCCCTGATCAAGCTGAGCCTATCGGATTATAACGTCTCGGAGAAGCTCCTTCGGAGGCTTAGGGAGAGGGCCGAGGGGATACTGATAGCCGGGCCGCCCGGATCCGGCAAGTCGACGCTCGCCGCGAGCCTCGCGGAGTTCTACAGGGAAAACGGTAAGGTCGTTAAGACGCTGGAGTCCCCGAGGGACCTGCAGGTCGGGCCCGACATAACCCAGTACGGGCCGCTGGAGGGGGACTTCGCGAGGACCGCCGAGATACTCCTGCTCGTGAGGCCCGACTACACGATATTCGACGAGATGAGGAGCACGAAGGACTTCGAGGTCTACGCGGATCTGAGGCTGGCCGGGGTGGGCATGGTCGGGGTAGTGCACGCCAGCAGCCCGATAGACGCAATCCAGCGCTTCATAGGCCGCGTGGAGCTGGGCATGATACCCCACCTCATAGACACGGTGATCTTCGTCAAGGCCGGGAATATAGAGAGGGTTCTGGACCTCCTCCTCACAGTCAAGGTGCCGACCGGGATGACCGAGGAGGATCTGGCGAGGCCCGTCGTCGAGGTGAGGGACTTCGAGACCTCGGACCTCCTCTACGAGATTTACACGTTCGGGGAGGAGAACGTCGTGGTGCCGGTGAAGGAGCTGAGGAGGACGGCCGCGGGCAGGGGGCGCGGGGGGACCTCGAGCGCCGAGAAGCTGCTGGAGATCGTCAGGAGCATAGACCCCGACGCCGAGGTGGAGATATCGGGATCCAGGGCGACCATCAGCATCGCCAGGGAGAACGTGCCTAAGCTGCTCGGGGCGGGCGGGGAGAGGCTGGCGGAGATAGAGAGGGAGAGCGGCCTCAGGATAAGCGTCCGGCCCAGGAGGAAAAGGCGCCGACCTCGGCCCGCGCCGGATAGATAGTAACTCAGGCTCCCGGGCCCCTCCAACTTCCTCAGGAAGTCCTCGGCGGCCTCGAGCACCTCCCTGGAGTTCTCGAACCCCACGTCCTTCAGCGCCTCCTCGTATCTCGCCCATTTATACCCCTGGTGCTCCCAGGAGATCACAACCTCGCCCCCCACGGCCTCCGCGAGGAAGAATATCACCTCCTTCCTGACCAGCCGTCCCTCCCTCCTGTAGTAGTACGTGATGCGCCGCTCGAACCCTTCTATGAAGCGCACGTCCAGGCCGGTCTCCTCCTTCACCTCCCTCCTGGCGGCCTCCATCGGCGATTCGCCCGGCTCTATGTTTCCCTTCGGGAATTCCCAGTAGCCCGAGGGGTACTTCAGGAGGAGGTACTCCCGCTGGCCATCGATCTTCCTGAACACTATGGCGCCGGCGCTCCTTTCCTCCACGGGCTTTAGAATTCGAACGAAGCACCTAGATAAATATTGACTCCTTTGGTGGCGCACGTCGTCTGACGCCCTACGTGCCCGACGAGATCCACCTCTTGAGGCCCTCGAAGGCCAGTATCTTAGATATGGACCTGCTGCCGGAGGGCCCGGGCCTCTTCATGTAGAACGCGTTGATCTGGTACACGGTGCCGCGCAGCCCCCTGTCGAGCGACATCTTGGCCAACCTCGAGAGGTCCACGAGGATCCCGGCGAGTGCGGGGCTGTCGTTTATCCTGGCCAGCACGTAGACGTCGTCCACGGCGTTGTTGAAACTTACGTAGCTCAGGTGCATCGCGACGAACTTGCGGTCGCCCAGGGGCTCTAGGTAGCCGCTGGGCCGTATGTGGTGCGGCGCGTCGTAACCCAATATGTCGCGCACCACGCCGCTCTTCGTCATCTCCTTCATGGAGTTCCTGGCCGGATCCGTCAGGGCCAGGAAGTCCGTGTTCCCGCCGATGTTGAACTGGACCACGAACTCGACCTTCCTGTTGCGCTCCGCCATGTGCTCCAGCAGATCGGCAGTGAGGGGGGTCGCGCCAGTCGCCCCGTCGTCCCCCAGGAGCACGGCGCCCTTCTCCTCGTAGAGCCTCACTACGCCGTCGTCGTTCGCCAGGGGCGTCGGTATCGAATTTATGAAGCCCGCTCCGCCGCGCTTCGACGCGTATTCCGCCAGGGCGTAGGCGTAGACGTGGGACGCCGTGAGGTTCGGGCCGCCCGACCTCACCGCCTCCTCCAACCTCTCGGGGGAGCCGAACGCCGCGCCGCTCTCCGTGGTTATCACGTTAATCACGACGTCGACGCCCAACGAATTCCACTCGTCCACGAGCGCGCCGACCGCGGCCTCGACGCCCAACGATTCCTCGAGGCCCCTGGCGCTGTAGGGCATGCCCCTGGCGCTGCCCATGTGTATTCCCCTGCGCACCTCGACGTCCTTGAGGCTCGGGGGGACGGGGAACTCGTCGCCCATCAGCGCCCTCGCCACCTCATACGCGCTCCTGCCGACCTTCGAGTCGTCGACGTCGTACGCTGCCACCACCTCCAGGTCCTCGGGCCTGTAGGGAAGGGGGAAGTTGGCCAGGGGGACGCCGTAGGGCTCCATTTCCCCGGCCTTGAGCCTCTCCAACCCGACCTCAAAGTGCGAGGCCACGAGCCCCTGACCGAGCATAGCCAGGCGGATCTTCAAACGGAAACCCCCCTGTCATGCCTGGAAATAAACGGATCGCATCCGCGGCCGCCCCTCGCGATTCGGCGTATTTCCCGCGCCGCCTGGAGATCTTGAGCGCGGCCTCCACGTCCCTGCGCCGCCTAGCGCCGCCCCCCGTGGTGTTCCTCTCGTCCACGAGCTCCAGAACGTACCCGCCGTTGAGGACCTCGCGCGCCTCGCGAATTATCTCCTGCGCGATCTCCGGGTTCCCGAAGCCGAGCCTAACCACCCTGACCCTGGCGCTCAGCGCCAGCAACCTCCTGAGGAGCGAGGCTACGTCCCCGGGATCGCTGTAGACGCCCTCGTGCACCACGACGCCCCTGTAGTGCACCACGACGCCTATCCTGCGGCCAGGGTCCACCCCCACGAGCAGCTCCTCCCTCCCCCTGCTGGCCGAGGAAAGTATGACGGCGGAGTCTATTATCGGATCGCCCGTCAGCTCCTCGTAGTACACGACGTTCCCGCGGCCGCCGATCGGCGCATCCTTCCTCGTGGTGAGGATGAGCGATGCCTGGAACTGCTCCCAGGGCAGGCGCGCGGAGAACGGCACGCCGAGCTCCTTGAGGAGCGATACAAATGCGTAGAAGGCGCGCCCGTCCACGGTCGCCACCACGACTCTCCTCAGGGGGGCACCATCGCCGTGAGGTTCCAATGAGGTTCTATAAATGTGAAGTGGCGATTCGGGCGTAGCTCCACACGCCCCTCGTACGGCCGAGGGAAGGGGATCTCGCGCGCATCCGGCCCTCGATCCAGGGATAGGGCACGTGCGGGCGGTCACCGACGTGCGGCCTTAATCCATCATTATCGTCTCGGTACTCGGCCACCACTCTGTACCAGTTGTCCCTCTCGGCCGGCCTCATCCCCATCGACCTTATCACGTCCACTATTAGCTCCCTCGTCACTAGGGCCGCCTGGTGGCCCGTCGCGGGTATCACCATCTCGTTGAACAGAGTGCCTCCGAAGTCGTTGGCGCCGAACCTTATCGCCAGCCTCGCCGCCTCCAGCCCGTTGGTGAGCCAGCTTGACTGGATGTTGGGCAGCAGATCCCTGAAGAGTAGGCGCGCCACCGCGACCGTGCGCAGGAGGGTGGCCGCGGTCATCGGGTGCGGGAACTCGCGGGTGAGCTCGCTGTTCCCCGGCTCGAAGTTCCAAGCAGTAAACGAGAGGAAGCCGCGGGTCCTCTTCTGCAGCTCCAGGATCTTGTACAGGTGTTCGGCGCGGTCGCGGGTGGTCTCGGCGTGCCCGTACATCATGGTAGCGTTGCTCATTATGCCCATGCCGTGCGCGATCTCCATGACCTTCAGCCACGCCTCGGCGCTCATCTTCCTGGGGGCTATTATCCTCCTCACGCGGTCCACCAGTATCTCCCCTCCCCCGCCGGCCAGCGTGTCCATCCCCGCGTCCCTCAGCCTTCCCAGGACCTCGCGGT
>CAYFJD010000005.1:0-17717 GCA_964343285.1 uncultured Nitrososphaerales archaeon | reverse complement strand
TCGTTCTGCAGCCCCATCTGGTAAATGCTCATGTTGAGGCCGTTGAACTCGTCCACAGCGGTAGGCTCGCCTGACTCGCCGAAGTAAACTATCTTTATGGGACCGCTCGGGTTTATCTGGTTCTTGTACTCCATCAGGAAGTCCACTATCTCGGACCCGAATAGATACGCGGTAGGCTCTATGTGTATTATCATGTCGTCCTGCGTCAGCGGGGTCTGATAATTCGTGGACGACACCGTTATTCCGCCCACGCCGCCTATGTTGGACACGTAGATTATGTTATATTGTCTAATGACTGGTATCTCCGCGTACATGACGCCGGAGAACAGCGTGCCGATGGTAACCACCGGGTGATATGTAGTGTAGAGTTGGACTAGCGCCGTGGGACCAACGCTGGGGTTCGTCTGGTCATCCGTCCAGACGAGGTTCACCGTGTAGTTGCCCGGGCCGTTAGGTCCATTAGATAGGTATATGCCGCCCTGCGAGTTCACCTGGTCAGCTATCATCTGAGCCGCCTTCAATACCTCCTCGCCGGCGAATCCAAAGGGCCCCGTGAGGTCCGTCGCGACTCCTATCGTCACCTGTCCCACTATCGCGTGGGTGGGCGTCGGCGTCGGAGTTGGCGTTGGAGTCGGGGTCGGCTTGGGCGGAGGCGGCCTCGTCGCGTAGTACGCGGCCACGCCCCCGACGACCACGACGACAACCACGACCGCTATTATGGCCCAGAGGGCGGTCCTAGATATAGCGCCTCTCCTCATCTCCGGTGAAGGAAGCGATCACTATAATATAAATGTTATCATGGCATATATATTGTAATGCGGCGTATATTCTGATATAGCGCATTCCCAGGGGGACCGAGAGCACGCGGCTTCGTCTAGGGAGTCCATCTATTGGGCGCCTGGACGCCCTTTGCTGCCGATGAAATCGGGCTGAACGGCCCCCTCGGGATCCACCTCGCCGTCAGGCGCCCACGTACAGTATAAGCGAGGCCTCCAGAAGCGCCGATGCGTAAAGCAAGGCGATCGAGGAGGCCAGTAGGGCTATTGAGATCAATATTCCGCGACGATCTCCGCCCGTGAGGGCGCGATAGAGGACGTATCCGCCGGCCACCGCTATAGCGTATGACGAGAACTCCGTGAAGGTGTCGGGCGCCATCAGCACCGAGAGAACGTAAGCGTACCAGAGGCGATTGCCGGCCAACATGGAGTAGGCGCCGGTCGCCCACACTAAGGACGACGTGTCCATGACGGAGAACCCGAAGAGGGCGGCGCCCGCCACGGGTATATACGATAGCAGATCTATCTCCAGGTTGTGCTCGAAGATGGCGAACGACATCGAAGGCAACGTCGTGTAGGTCGACCTGAAGGTCTCCACTTCGCTTATGAATTGCGAGACCAGGGATGGTGCCGCCATCGCGGTGTAGATGCCGGGGATGGCCGCGATGGCGGCGAGGGTCACGTAGGATATGAGCATTGAGACGAGGTAGATCCTCAGCGGCCTGTGCGCGGATCCCTCGCCCATCGACTTTCCGTAGATCGATAGTGCGAACACTATGGCGAAGGCCGCTGAAAATACGTTCGGATATCTCAAAGCTATCGCGGGCACCTCGGATAAGGGGAGCCCCAAAGCGTACAGTGCCAACATGAGGATGGCTACCAGGGCCAGCAACCAGAGCGGCCTTTCGACGTTGAGGAGATCCAACAGCCTGGAGCCCAGCTCGTTCCACCGCACAACGCGATGAGTCCCAAGACCATTTTAATCGTTTACTTTGACGGCCGAGTTCGTCGGGCGATGGCCTCGGCTGGAGCCAGGAGATCTACGGAGGTCGCATCCGACCGATATCGACGACTTAGGTTGGGCAACCTGAATCGGGTCCGATACCCCTAACCGATGGGATAATCGTTGGACCTGCGCAGCTCCCCCCTCCTGTAGCGCTCCACGGCTTCAGCCGCCGGGACGCGAGGTGAACGATAAATCTCTATGCCGAGGGCCCTGAAGGCCATCAGCCTCTCGCGTCCGCCCTCGCCGACTATCGCCGCCGAGACCCCCCTCCGAGCGAGCAACAAAGCCACGTCCCTTATGGGGCCGTTCAAAGCGGGATTGGGCAGCTCCTCGGACGCGCCAGCGGGATCCACTACGAGCACCTTCTCCGCGTTCGCGACCCGGTCCGCGACGAATCCGGAGGAGTCCACGAAGACCGCCAGCCTCGCCGGGCCGGGTTGCGCGCTCGGCTCCTCGTGTATCGTTAACAAGACCAGGTCCGGCATCTTGGCCCTCAGCACCTCCTCCACCCTGTCGGCTATCGCGTCAGCCTCCCTCACGCTTATAGTGGGGGAGGTCTCCAGGTGCATGGAGGCCATCAGGAAGGGGCCGGCCCTGCGAGTCCTTATCTCGTGCACCCCGAGGACCCCCGGCACCTCCTTCACTATCTCCTTTATGCGGGAGGCCGCCGCATCGTCCCCGACGTCCAGCAACGTCAGCACGGAGGACTTGCCTATGAGGTACGCCTGGTACAAAATGAAAGCGGATATCCCAAGCCCCACGGCGGAGGGCAGCCAGAAGTTGCCCCAGGCCTGCCCCAGGACGCTTATGGCGGCGACCGCAGATATCAGCACGTCCTGAAACGCGTGGGCCGCCTCGGCGCTCAGCGAGCTGAACGCGCTCCCCTTCGACCTCCTCATGTAGGAGGCCAGGAAATAATAAACCGCGGCGCTGGCGGATTCCAGGGCCACAAGTACGTAGGGATCCTCGACCTCTACAGGCCGCGGCCTGACGGATTCCAACGCGACTTCTACCGCCGCGGCCCCTATGGCTACCGAGACCAGCAGCGCGGCGAGGTTCTCCGCCTTGTACATGCCGAAGGGGAACTTGGTCGTGGGCCGCCCCCTCGCGAACCTCAGCCCCAAGTACACAACGAACGCGGTAAGCGAGTCGGCCAGCGTGTGGATGCCGTCGGCCTCGATCGCGATGCTGCCCAGGAGGTGGCCCAGCACGAGCTTCGCGACGGCCGACAATAGATAGATCATGCCCGCCACGGACGCAGCCCTCAGGCCGCTGGAGAACACCTCGGCCCAGTGATCGGATGCACCCACGTCCGCCTTTTGCCCTACGCCGGGATAAGCGTTGTCCGCGCGCACAAATTTTTGTGCTATAGCACAAAAATATATCCGTTATGCGAGTTCATCCCAGGAAGACGAACGAGATGTGGGCGAGGATCAGCGGTGCCACCACGCCTATCGCCACCACGGCGGCGGCGCCCGCGACCAGCGCCGCCAGGTAGCGGGGCTCCACCTTGGGGCCCTCACCCTTCATCAGCATCTCCCTGATCAGGACCGCGTAGTAGAAGGCGCTGACGCCGCTGTTGAGCAGTGCCAGGACCGCCAGCCATATGGAGTAGCCGGCGGCGGCCGTGAACATGTAGAGCTTGCCCCAGAACCCGAGGAAGGGCGGCAGGCCTAGGAGGCTCAGGAGCAGGACGGACGCGGATACCGCGGCGACGGGGTTGCTCGAGAGCATCCCGCGGACGTTCGAGAGCTGACCTCCGGCCTCGCCCGCCAAGGCGAACAGCGGCACCTTGGCCAAAGAGTAGGCGATGGCCTGTATCGCCACGGCGTAGTAGGCCAGGAGCAACAGCCCGCGGTAGGCGGGGCCCAACCCGGCGAAGTAGGCCGCGGCCGCCACCGCCGTCATTATGTAGCCCACCTGCGCCATGCTGCTGTAGGAAAGTATCATCTGGAAGCTCCTGCTGCTCAGCGCCGCGAAGTTCCCATATATCATGGTCACCACAGCGAGCACCGCCACGAGGGTCGCTATCGGGATCGAGAGGGGCCCAGCCGCCTCCACGATGACGATTCTGGCTATTATCGCCACGAAGCCCAGTTGGCCACCCCCCGCCACGAAGGAGACCACGCGGCCGTCGGCGCGCCCGTAGACGTTGGGCAGCCACCAGTGGAAGGGAAACAGGCCAAGCTTGAAGCCCACGGCGGCGAGCGCCGCGAGGACTGCCGCCAGCGCGAGCCCCCGCGCGCCCAGGTAGGTCATGGACCCCGGGGTCAACGAGGCGGGCAGCGAGATCGGCGCTATCGCGAAGGAGGCAGCCCCCTGGAGCGCGGAGGCCAAGGCGGCCCAGGCCACGAGGAACAGCGTCGCGACGACGCCCATCATCACGTACCTGACGGAGGCCGCCTTGCTACGCCCGTCGTCGGGCAGCGCTATGAATACGTAGCTGGCCACGGACACCATGAGCCACGTGGCCAAAACCACGAGGGCATCCGCCGCCCCGGCCAGGAAGAACAGGCCGAAGAGCACCAGGGGCACCAAGCTGAAGGCCGCGGGGCTCGTGGACCAACTGGCGGCGTCCGACCCCACCGCTATCAGCATCAGTATAGAGGAGGCGGCCGCACCGAGCATTATGAGGGAGCTAAATGGGTCCTGAACCACCAGGCCGCCGTAGAGGGACAGGGGACCCTGCGCGCTGGCGTACAGCGACGCCACGGAGGCCGCCAAGAAGGAGAGGGAACCCAGGTAGGAGAGCGACAGCGCGACCTTCCAGCGGCGGCCTGCCAGCGGGGCCGCCAGGGCGGTTGCCAACGTGAGGTAGAGCGCAACCTGCAAGAGGCCCGCTATGAAGCCGGACATCTCACATCACCCCCCAGATGGCGAGCGCTATCAACACGAGCGCGCCGGTCAGGGACAGGTATAGCCCGAGCGAGTAGTCCGTGCGCCCGCCGAAGGTGGTCCTCAGCGCAGCTGACGATCCCTTGGCGAAGGCGGGCAGCAGCGAGTGGTAGAATGCGTCTATCCCGCGGTCGACCGCGCGCAGCACGAAGGAGAACCCTATGAAGGAGTAGACGAACGCGTAGTATATTATCGAGTTCAGGTACCAGCGATCGAACAGGAACGAATGTATTGCGGACAGGAGCCTGCTGGACCTGACGGACGACATGAAGTCGATGCGCCTGAGGTAGGCCGCGGCCACCAGCAACACGTCCACGACGAGCAGCGATGTGATCGCTATCGTCGTCACGTCGATCACCGGCATGAACTGCGGTCTCACGGCCACGGAGAGGGTCTGGTATACGCCCTGGGACAGCTTGGAGCCGGCCAAGGGCCAGAAGACCCCCAGGAGGAGGGCGCCGAGGGCCAATATGAAGTAGGGGCCCAGCATGAGCGGCGGGGCCTCGTGCAGGCCGTGCTCCCCCTCGGCGCGCTCACGGAGGGGCGGCACGTGGAAGACCCTGACGGCCAGCCTCGTGGTGTAAGCGGCGGTGAAGAAGGCCGTCACGACGGCCAGCAAGTAAAGCGCGACGTAGCCTGACTGCGCCACGCTCTCGAGCACGAGCTCCTTGGAGAAGAACCCGCTGAGCGGAGGTATTGCGGCCAGGCTGAGGCCGGAGAGCCACATGGCAACCGCGGTTGCCTTCATGTACTTCGCGTACTCGCCCATATCGTCTATGAACCTGCTCTCTGCCGCGTGAAGCGCCCAACCAGCTATCAGGAAGAGCGATGCCTTGAACACGGCGTGGCTGAGCAGCTGCGCGAGCCCCGCGAACACGCCCTGATCCATCGCGGCGAGGGCCGCGGAACCCTGGGTGACCAGGAGTCCCCCGGCGGCGGCGGCCAGTATCATGTAGCCCAGCTGGCTGGCGGTCGAGTACGCCAGGATCAGTTTGAACTCGTTGTTCACTATGGCCATCGTGGCCATCATGAACGCGGTGAGGGCGGCGAGGGCGGCCACTACCCCGAAGTATACCTGCGACTGCGCCTCGGCGGCCACGCCGGCAACTATCGCGCCGACGAAGAATATCGGGGCGAACCTCAGGACGAAGTACACGCCTGCCTTGACCATCGTCGCGGCGTGTATAAGCGCGGACACCGGGGTGGGGCCCGTCATGGCGGTGACCAGCCACTCGTGGAACGGGAACTGGGCGCTCTTCGCGAGCGCCCCGAGCGTGAATACGAAGAGCACCGCCGCCAGCAGGTCCCTGTTCGCCAGGTAGGCCATCCAGGACCCGGCCGACGCCGCGAGCCCCGGTATGCTGAACGTGTGCGCCACGAGGAAGAGGGCGCTCATCCCCACGAGGAAGCCCACGTCGCCCAACCTGGTGAACATCAGGGCCCTGACGCCGCTGTTGCTGGGCTCGAAGTACATGGGAAGCCCGAGGGCCTTCCTGCCCGGCACCCCGACCCATTTGTCCTCCTCGTCGGTGTACCAGTGGCCTATGAGCGCGTAGCTGGCCAGCCCGGTGCCCTCCCAGCCTATGAACATGAGCACGAGGTTCTCCGCCACCACGAGGAGCAGCATGGAGCCCACGAAGAAGGTTATGAAGAAGAAGTAGCGTTGGACGCCCCAATCGCCCCTCATGTACTCGAGGCTGTAGACGGCTATCAGGAAGCTGAGCCAAGACACTATGACCGCCATTATGGCGCCCAGGCCGTCCAGGTAGCTGCCGACGCTCACCCTGAGCGCGAGGCCCTGCCCTAGGTCCAGGTTCACCCAGTCCCACGCGCTCACGGCGCTTATCGTCTCGTGGAGCGCCAGCACGTCGTAGAGCGCGGCCGTCGATATTACGGCGGAGGCCAATATGCTCAGGACGCTCAGGAGGCCGTAGAACCTCTCGCGCCTGACGCCGAGGAGCCAGGCGACCGCCATTAGGGCGGCGGCCGCGAAGGGTACCAACCATATGGAGGACCAGACGTACCAGGGCGCGTACACGATCATCTCAAACCACCCCCGAACCGTAACTCAAGAGCAACCTGAGCCACGCGGCGACCCCGGAGGCGAGGGGCTGGATCATTATAAATAGGACGAAGCCCAGGACCGCGATGGCCACCATCGAGAGCTTGAAGGGATCTATCACCTCCTTCGCGCCCCTCAGCTCGCCCCTCGGCTGTCCATAGAATATGCGCCTCATCGTCACGAACGAGTAGGCCGCGGTCACGCCGAGCGCCAGCATGAGGAGCGCCGTCATCCCCACGAGGTACGCCAGGCTGTCCATGGCGTAGCCCTGGACGACCCCCAAGACTATGAAGAGCTCGCTCCAGAAGCCCAGGGCCGGCGGGAGGCCGCTCAGGTTCATGAACCCGAAGAGGGCGAGGGCGGCCACCAGCGGGTAGCTCCTGGCCAGCCCTCCCATGCGGCCTATATCCCTCAGGTTGTGCATCTCCACTATGAAGACGCCGGCGGTCATGAAGAGGAGGGCCTTTCCGATGGCGTGGGACGCGTAGAGGAGCATGGAGCCCATTATGCCGAACTGCGTCAAGGTGGCTATGCCGAGCAACATATACCCCATCTGGCTTATGCTGGAGTAGGCCAGAAGCCTCTTGAAGTCGGTCTGCCTGAGGGCGTTCAGGCCGGCGTAAACTATGGTCAGGAACGCCAGCCCCATTAGGTAGGGCCTCCAGGACTCCATGATCGTCGGGAAGTACTGTATCATGAACCTGGCCATCGCGTACCCGGCCAGCCCGATCAGGTTCGGCGACAGCAGCGCGGAGATGGGGGTTGGGGCCTCGGCGTGCGCGTAGGGAAGCCACATGTGGACGCCGAACAGCGCCATCTTGACGGCCAGCCCGACGAACATCAGTAGCGCCACGACCGCTGCCATGGGGCCCAGGGCGGTGGCGGGCCCGACCGGGACCAGGTCCGTCCCCTTGAGCACCAGGTAATCGAAAGCGCCCTCCACGACGCCGTAGTAGAGGGCTCCGGCCAGGAAGACGACTGCGCCCACGTGCGTCCACACCAGGTAGAGCATGGATATCCTCGACCTCTCGCCGTAGCCGTAGTACATTATCAGGAGGAACGAGGATATCAGGGTGCCCTCGAGGAACACGTAGAACTCCACGAGGTTCGTCGAGAAGGCCACGCCGAGCATCGTGGCCGCGAACACGTTGTAGAGGAATTGGTAGGCGCCGTAGCTCGGCGGCGACTCCCCGGCCGAGCGCATCTCCTCTATCCTGTGCTCCATGTACTTCAGGCCGTAGATGGAGACGAAGGCCGTCACTATGGAGATGGATATCACCACGGGGGCCGAGAGCCCGTCGACCCCCAAGAACACGTGGCCGATCCTGTAGGACGTGAGGTCGAAGGAGATGGGATCCACGAGGCTCTCGGCCCCGGACGCGTATAAGTAGGCCGCAACTCCCAGGGGTATCAACAGGGACGCCGCGGAGGCGTAGGAGTAGCCGCGCCTCCTCCTATCGCCGTCCACCCACGCCGCGGCGCCCAGCGCCAGGGGCAAGGCGATCGATATCCAGAGTATGGGTATGGGCGCGAGCATCACTCAGCCACCTCCTCCAGCTTATCCGAGGACATGGAGCGGAAGGCGCGATAATACGCTATGAGCACCGCCACCACCACTATCACCTCGGCCGAGACCACGGAGACCACGACGACGCCGAAGTACGTGGCGGAGGCGGCGCTCATCGATAGCAGGGGCAACAACATCATGAGGAGTCCGTTGAACGCGACCTCGACGGAGAGCAGCTGCCTCACTATGTTCCTGGAGTACGCGAGGCCGTAGGCCCCCATGGCCATCACGGCTATCCCGAAGGCCACCACGACGGCGTCCACGGGGTCCACCACGCTCAATCCCCCCTGCTCCTCCTGGCCACGCTTATCGCCTCGACGAGCGTGGCCGCCTGCGCTATGATTATCAACGCGATCACGAGCGAGTAACGGTTGAGGAGGCCGCCGACGGCCGTCGCCACGCTGACCGGCTGCGGCGCCACGTAGAGGCCGTAGATCCCCGCGGATACCGCCACGCTGAACCAGAGGACGGCCGTGAGGAGGGCGGCGAGGAGCCCCCTGCCGGGGTCCCTCCTCTCCTCCTCCCTCAGGCCCAGCAGCGAGAGCGCTATCACTATGAACATGATGGCGGCCCCGACGTAGACTATGACCAGGAACGCGGATACCACGCCGAAGCCCAGTATGGCCAGGTCGGCGGCGACTATTGAGCCCAGGACCGCAAGCGCCGAGCTCGCGTACACGAAGTCCCTCGCCCGCACTACGTAGTACGCCGCCACCAGCGAGGCCACGCCCATCACGAACGCCCACGCGGCCAACCAGCTCATGCGGATCCACCCCCCTCGGATTGCTGGGCCGCCCCCTGCGCGGGCTGTTGGCCCTCATCCCTCACCTTGACGAGCCCGCGCCTCTCGTCGAAGATGTATTTGACCGGCACGCCCTCCTTCGCGGTCGCGTACTCGGGCTCCCGCTGGAATTCCTCCAGCGTCAGGACCATGTCGTGCATGCTGCGGTAGACTATGTCGTGGTAGGGGACGTGGTAGAGGGCCTCCGTCGGGCAGATGTCCACGCAGTAGCCGCAGAACACGCACCTGTTGTAGTTTATGACCGGGTACTTCTTCCTGGCCTTCTCGCCCTCCTTCTGGGGCAGGAAGAGCATGCGCATGGCCCTGGTCGGGCATATCCTGGCGCAGGACCCGCATCCGATGCACTTGTCGAAGATCAGCACGATGAATCCCCTATATCCTGTGTCAAGTTTAATGTATTCATGTGGATACATCAATGTGAATCTGTTCGGGTTCAGGAAGTACTTGATGCCCAACACCAGGGCGCCCACGTTGCCCCCTACTATGCGGTCGAGGACGCCCCTCCTCGCGACCTTCTTCACCTCAACCCTAGCCGGCAACCGCCATCACCCCCGAGTAAACGTGGAAGTAAGCCTCAGCGAAGCCTATACCTACGGCGGCGAGGGACATGGGGATCAATATTTCCCAGGCTATGCCCAGCGCCTGATCTATCCTGTACCTCCCATAGACGGCCCTGAGGAAGCTCATGATCGCCATTATTACCAGCGCCTTCAACGACACTATTATGCTGGGCACCAGGTATCCCAGGACGAACCCCTGGCCGGGCACGTAGGGCGCCCAACCCCCGAGGAACACCAGGGCCATGAGCACCGAGAAGACCCACCTCTTGATGTAGGCGGCGCCCATGTCCAGACCGTACATGAGGCCGGTGTACTCCGTGTAGGGCCCGGCGACTATCTCCGACTCGGCGTCCGGTATCTCGAACGGGAACCCGCTGGTCGTCATCAGGGTGGCTATGAAGGCGGTGAGGAACGCCAGGGGGTTCAGGAGCCCGTACCATAGCCCACTGGACTGCGCCTCAACGATGTCCACCAGGTTGTACGTGGACATCGCGGAGGCGGCCGACAGGAGGGAGAGGACGGCCACGAGCTCGTACGCGGTGACTATGAAGGACTCCCTGATGCCGCCTATCACAGAGAACTTGTTGTTGCTGGCCCAGGCCATCAACAGCACGAATATCGGGGACAGCGTGCTGAGCGCCACCGCCAGGAGCAGGCTGTAGCCCATGGGGATGGGCCAGAACGCCGGATCGGAGGTCAGCGGGACGGCGTCCAACGGCAGGAGCGAGACCACCACCGCCGCGACCGGGGCCGCGAAGTATATCGCGGCGTCCACCGTGCGCGGCACTATGATCTCCTGGAACGAATACCTCACGAGGTCCGCTATCAACTGGGTGGCGCCCCCGGTCCTCGGGCTTATCTCGTACGGCCCATACCTCATCTGAACCCTGGCCGCCGCCTTCCTCTCGAACCATATTATGAATATTGCGACGACAAGGGCCGCGATGAGCCCGGGAATTATTATGAACTGATACACGGGCGGATAAAATATTATGTAGCGAAGGATCCCATACCCGATCTCGTACGGCGTCACCATATCCATCACCTGTCCCACTCGGGCGGGAAGAAGTCGAAGCTCCCGTATATGGCCGGCAGATCCGCCAACCTGTGCCCCGGCATCACGTACTTGAAGGCGATGACGTTCCTGAACGACCCGGAGACCACCCTGACCCTGTAGGGCGTGTCCTTTCCGTCGCTCTCCACGTAATACGTTATCTCCCCGCGCCCCGACTCCACCCTGGCGAAGGACCTCCCGGCGGGGACCCTGAGGGACGCGTATAGCGGTATCATCTTGATGCGGTACTTGCCCGCGTAGGGGATCTCGCCCGCGTAAACCTTCTTGTAGAGGGGCGGCGCGGTCTTCCAGAACCTCTCGTGTATGAACCCGTCGCGCGGGTGCTTCTCGAGCCAGTCCACGACCTGCTCTATTATGGAGAGGCTCTGCTTGATCTCCTCGACCCTCTGCCACGCCCTGGCCAGGGAATCGCCCTCCTCGAACACCGGGATCTCGAAGTCGACCCTGTCGTACGCCTCGTAGGGCTCCGCCAGCCGGACGTCGTACTTGACGCCGCTCGCCCTGACGTTGGGGCCGGCGAGCCCGAGCTCCACGGCCCTGGACCTCGGGACGACGCCGACCCCCTCCAGCCTGCTCCTAATGTTCGGATTCTCGAGGAATATCCTCGCGTACTCGTCGAGCCTCCTCCTCATGTAGGCCACGGCCTTCCTCGCGCGGAGGCCGAAGTCGTCGGGCATGTCGCGGCGGACGCCGCCGAACATGGGGTAGGAGTGGGTGAGCCTGGCGCCCGTCAGCTTCTCGGCGAGCTCCACGAACACCTCCCTGTCGCCGAACGCCCACATGTAGAGCGTGGAGTGCCCCAGGAAGACCCCGAAGATCCCGAAGCCGTACAGGTGGCTGGCGACCCTGTTTATCTCGCAGAGGAGGGTCCTCAGGTACTTGGCGCGCTCGGGCGGGTCCACGTCCAACAGCTTCTCGACGGCCTCCACGTACGGAAGCGTCACGTTGCAGGCGTCCAGTATGGCCATCCTCTCGAAGAGCGGTATGTTCTTCATCCAGTCCCTGCCCTCCGAGAGCTTCTCCATGGTCCTGTGCACGAAACCTATGTCCGGGTCCACCTCCACCATGACGTCGCCCTCGACCCTGACCACTATCCTCATGTGGCCGGAGCCGGGGTGTGCCGGACCTATGTAGACCTCGTACAGGTTCCTCTCCAGCGGACGGACCTGCATCCCCGGCATCTGCTGGACGCCCGCGTCCATCTACACCCACCTCTTGGTGCTCTCGTACTCCTCGTACGTGGACTTCAGGTAGTCGTCCTCCTCCGCCACCTTGAAGTCCTTCCTCAGGGGCCTCAGCGCGGCTATGTCCGGCGTGAGCAGCAGGGGCCTGAGGTCGGGGTGGCCCTCGAACTTCACGCCGAAGAACTCGTACACCTCCCTCTCCTGGAACTCGGCGCTCAGCCAGATGTCCGAGAGGCTCGGCAACACCGGGTTATCCCTGTCGACGGAGGTCGCCAGCCCCACTACGTATTTGGAAAGCGACTCGTCCAGCATGCTGGATACGTGATATATTACTTTGATCTGGCCCTTGGCCGGGTAATCCACGGCCGTCACGGACTTCACGTGGTCGAAGCCGGCGGCCTTGAGCCTAGCGGCCGCGTCCCTTATCGACGCGACGTCCACGGAAACCTCCACGTAGCCCTTGAGCTGCTCCACTGGCGCCTCCGGCGGGAGGCCCAGGATCGACCTCACCTTTTCAACTATGCCCTGCGCCGAGGTCGACATGCTCCCCCCTCCAACCGCACAGATCCTCCTTCGGGATCACGCCCTCTATGTCGCGGCGCTCGCCCTCGGCTATCCAGCCGGAGGCCACCCCCTCGCTCCTTATTTTCCTCTGGAGCTCCACTATGGAGCGGGCGACGGCCTCGGGCCTCGGAGGGCAACCAGGTATGTAGATATCTATAGGTATCACTTGCCAGGGCCTCAATATATTGTAGCTGTTGTAGAAGAGCCCCCCGTCGAGCGCGCACACCCCCATGGCTATCGCGAACTTAGGATAGGGCATCTGCTCCCAGGTGATCCTGAGGGAGCACCCCATCTTCCTGGTAACGGTCCCCTCCACGATTATCAGGTTCGTCTGCCTCGGGGAGACCCACGGGAGGGATCCGTAGCGCTCGTTATCGAACCTGGGACCCCAGGCGGCCCCTATCTCGCACCCGCAGCAGCTGGTCATCAGGTGGACCGGCCATAGGCTGAAGGCGGTGGCCCAGTCCACCAGCGATGGGAGCGGGCCCTTCCTCAACAGCCCCCTCGCGCGCCTGACCACCTCGTCCAAGTCGGCTAGGAACACCCTCCCGCCTGGCGTCCCCTCGGCTCCCCTTGGTGCCTCCCCCATGTTCACGCCTCCTGGAGGTACCATTGGGCCACGCGCTTGGCCTCCCTCAGCCCGAAGGCCAGGAGCGGGGCGTAGACCGCGAGGAGAACCAGGTAGAGTTCAAGGACCCTGCCCACCAGGTACCCGGGGGCCGCGGCCACGAATATTATGAGGACGACCGCGGGCTCGAGCGACATGAACGCTATCAGGTAGCCGAGGTACTGGAATCCGAGCCTGCCCTTGCCGACGCCCTTCGGGGGGTTGGAGGATTCGAAGGGCACCTCCCTGTACCTCTCCTTCGAGGAGACATCCGCGCTCTGCTCCAGGAGCTTCCTGAGCAACACGAGGGCGCCTATCAGCACAGCCAGCACGAACACCGGGACGACGACCATGGAATTGGCGGAGAGCACGTAGGGGCTGAAGGGCAGCGAGGCGGTCATCGCGCCCACGGCTGCCGCGCACGCGCAGCTCTATTTATAGGTTATCTCCACGGTCCTGATTTAGCTAGATAGCCCTGTCCGACGCGCGCCCCAGGCGAAATCTCGTTGTCGGGGACGTCCGCATTCCCTCGGGAAACTCTTTTAGGGCCGTGCGGGATATCCGTGCGGTGCCATCGGATCGCGCCTCGCTAATATGTTACAACTGCGGGTGGAAGGGGGACCTCGAGGACCTCAGGTACACCTGCCCTCGATGCGGTGAGCCCCTGACGATAGTATACGATGAGGGATACTTAGCGGAGGCCTCGAGGAGGGAGCTCAGGGGAAGGGGCGTGTGGCGCTACTCGGCGTTCTTGCCGTTCCCGGAGGGCGTCAGGCCCGTGACGCTGGACGAGGGCTGGACGCCGCTGCACGAGTCAAAGCTGGGAGGAGGCCTTCGCCTGAAGAACGAGGGGCTGAACCCGACTGCCAGCTTCAAGGACAGGGGCATGACCGTGGCCATAACCGACGCCCTGAGGAGGGGGGCCTCTAAGGTCATATGCGCCTCGACGGGCAACACGGCCGCGTCCGTGGCCGCATACGCCGCAAGGGCCGGGATGGAGAGCTACGTCCTGGTGCCGTCGGGCTCGGTCGCCAAGGGCAAGCTCGCGCAGGCGATAGCGCACGGCGCTAAAATCGTCAAGGTCAGGGGCGGTTTCGACGACGCCCTGAGGGAGGTCCTGGAGCTCATATCGAGGGATAGGAGCTTCTACCTGCTCAACTCCGTGAACCCGTACAGGATAGAGGGACAGAAGACGCTCGCCTTCGAGGTGTGGGAGCAGCTCGATCGGTCCGTCCCCGACGTCGTGGTTTTGCCCGTCGGGAACGCGGGGAATATATCCGCCGTCTGGAAGGGGTTCAAGGAGTTGAGGGATTCGGGGCTCGTCGACTCCGTGCCCCGCATAATAGGGGTTCAGGCGGAGGGCGCGGCCCCCTTGGCCAGGGCCTTCGAGGAGGGGCTCATGGAGCTCAGGCCGGTGGAGAGCCCGCAGACGTACGCCACCGCCATAAGGATAGGGAGCCCGGTCAGTTGGAGGAGGGCGCTGATGGCCGCGCGCGAGAGCGGAGGCGCCATAATAAGCGTGGGGGACGACGCGATATTGAAGGCCCAGAAGGATCTGGCGAGGGTGGACGGGGTGTTCGTGGAGCCCGCGAGCGCGGCGTCCATCGCGGGCTACAGGAAGGCGCTGGAGGAGGGGCTCGTGGATCGCGGCGAGGTGGTGGTGGCAGTCCTGACGGGGCACGGGCTCAAGGATCCAGACGCCGTCTCCAGGTTCGACGTGGTGGAGTTGGAGGTGGAGCCCGGAGGGCTCGTGGAAGCGCTGGGCAGATACCAATGAGGATAATCCTAGCCGGCTACGGCAACGTGGGGCGCAACCTGCACTGCATCCTGGAGGGGCGCAGGAAGGAACTCCTGGAGCGCTTCTCCCTGGATCTGAAGGTAGTCGCAATAGTAGACCGCGGGGGTGCGCTCGTGCGCCCCAGGGGGATAAGGTGCGCTGAGGCCGCGGCGGCCAAGGAGGGCCACGGCACGGTGGCGCGCGCCGAGGGCGGCATGCCCGGCGCCGACGTCCTGGACGTCCTGGAGGAAGTGGACGCCGACGTCTACGTGGACGCCACGCTCCCCAACTTCCGCGACGGGCAACCCTCGATCTCCTACATCAACGCGGCCATGATGAGGGGGATGCACGTGGTGACGAGCAACAAGGCCCCGCTGGCCCTGGCGATGCCGGCCCTGCTCGAGACCGCCAGATATAGGGGCGTCAGGCTGCTCTACAGCGGGACCGTCGGAGGCGGAACCCCGTTCCTCAGCGTGGCTTCGGATTCCCTCAGGGGGAACAGGATAAGGGCTGTGAGGGGCGTCCTGAACGGCACGTCCAATTACGTGCTGTATAGGATGGAGACCGAAGGGATATCGCTGGAGGAGGCTCTGGAGGAGGCCAGGAGGCTGGGGTACGCAGAGGCCGACGCCTCGCTCGACATAGGTGGGATGGACGCGGCGGCCAAGCTCGTCATACTCACGAACCACTCCACGGGTTCTAGGTACACCTTGGGGGACGTCAGGTACAGCGGAATAGAGGGCGCCACGCCGGAGGACCTGCGCGAGGCCGCGAGGCGGGGGAAGGCGATAAGGCTCGTGGCCGATAGCAGGGGGCTTAAGGTGGAGATGGAGGAGATCGACGCCAGGAGCCCGCTCAACGTGCCGGCGAACCTCAATTCCGTCGAGTTCGACGTGGAGGAGCTTGGAAGCGTCTACGTGATAGGGAGGGGGGCCGGGGGACCGGAGACCGCGGCGGCTATCCTGAGGGACATCGTGCAGTTAAGTTCATAACTGTGGCGCTGGGCGCCTGCTCGCGAGGGCCCGCCATGAGAATAATTATGAAGTTCGGCGGCACGTCGGTCCGCGGCGACGGATTTCGCAGGATACACGGCATAGTTTCCAGGTACCTTCCGGAGAACCAGGTAGTCGTCGTGGTCTCCGCCATAAAGGGCTTGACGGACGAATTAATAGATGCGGCGCACAGGGCCAGGAGGGGCGACGAGAAGGAGATCTCGGAGTTCCTCGACAAACTGGTCGATTCCTACATGGAGCTGGTGGAGGTCAACGTGGGCCGCGAGCACCTGAACGAGGCATACGGCATAGCCTCGAAGCTCAGGAGGGACCTGGAGAGGGTCCTCTACGGCATCATGTACCTGGGCGAGCTCACTCCCCGCAGCCTAGACTACGTGGCCGGCTACGGGGAGACCTTCTCCGCCAAGATAGGCGCGTTCATCCTCGGGAAGCTGGGGCTCGAGGCGATCGGGTTGACCGGCAAGGAGGCCGGGATCGTGACCGACGACAACTTCGGCGACGCCAGGGTGCTGCTGAACGTCACGCGCTACAACGCGAGGCGCGCCCTGGAGCCCCTGCTGGAGGCGGGCAAGGTCCCGGTCGTCGGCGGGTTCACCGGGGCCACCCAGGACGGGGTGGTGACGACGCTCGGGAGGGGGGGCAGCGACTACACCGCGACGGCGCTCGGCGCCGCGCTCGACGCGGACCAGGTGTGGCTCTGGAGCGACGTCGACGGCATAATGACGGCGGATCCGCGCATAGTGCCCGACGCCAAGACAATACCCGAGCTGAGCTACAGGGAGGCGGCGGAACTCGCGGTCTTCGGCGCCAAGGCCCTGCACCCGAGGGCGCTGGAACCCGTCTGGGACGCGAATATACCGGTCTACATCCGCAACACGTTCAACCCGAACGGCCCGTACACGGTCATACACGGGAAGGAGGAGGTGGACAAGAAGGTTGTGAAGGCGGTTTCGCTCGTGAGGGACGTGAGCGTCATAACCGTGTACGGACCCAGCATGGTCGGCGCCCCCGGGACCGCCGCCAAGGTGTTCGACGTCGTGAGGTCTACGGGGGCCAACGTGATAATGATAGCGCAGAGCGCCAGCGAGTCGAACATATCGATGGTCGTGAGGAAGGCGTTCGCGGACAAGGTCTACTCGGCGCTGGAGAGGGAGCTCGTCTCGAAGGGGGTGCTGAGGTCCGTCGAGGTCGAGGACGACATGGCCATAGTCGCCGTGGTCGGCGCGGGGATGAAGGGGACGCCGGGGGTGTCCGCCAAGGTCTTCACGGCGGTCGCCGAGCGCGGGATAAACGTGATAATGATGGCCCAGGGCGGATCCGAGATGAACATCTCGTTCGTGGTCAAGGAGGAGGACGCGGAGGAGGCGGTGAGGGCGGTGCACGACGCCTTCAAGCTGGGGGAGGCTTGAATTGTACTCGCAGGAAATAGAGGTCAGCGGCCACCTGATAGATTCCATGATACTCTCGAAGATCTTCGACGCCATAATGGACATGGGGAACGAGTTCGAGGTCCTCGAGTTCAACGTGGGGAAGAGGAAGGACGAGCGCAGCTTCGTGAGGCTCCTCGTGAAGGCGAGCACGCGCGAGAAGTTGGAGCAGATGCTCGAGGTGCTGTACAGGCTGGGCGCAACGCCCGCGGGACTCAAGGAGGCGAAGCTCGAGGAGGCGCCGGCCGACGGGGTGCCGCCGGAGGGGTTCTACGTCACGACGAACAACCCGACCCAGATATACGTGGGGGGCAAGTGGATAGACGTCAGGCCCATCGCCGCGAACATGACGATAGTCTACTCGCCCGAGACGGAGACCGCCGCGGGCAAGCCCGCCTGGAG
>CAYFJD010000004.1:0-20145 GCA_964343285.1 uncultured Nitrososphaerales archaeon | reverse complement strand
ATATTGCAACATGCGAACCATAGATAGGAATATATAGCCGGAGGCCCGCCGCGGCCCGTGCAACAGGAGGAGAGGAGGCTGCAGCTGACCGGCGGCTCCACGTTCATAGTGTCGCTCCCCAAATGGTGGATAAACAGCGTGGGGCTGAAGAAGGGCGACCCCGTGACGCTCATACCGCAGCCAGGGGGCGGCCTGCTGATCTCGCCCTCCCCCGGGACGCCCAAGGAGAGGCGGACGGGCCTGCTGGAGGTCCTGCCCCTCGAGGAGCGCGACGACGTGGTGAGGAAGTTCCTGGCGATGTACCTGGCCGGCTACGACGCGATAGAGGTGCGCTTCAAGGGTGAGACCGTCGAGCTCCGCTCCTACCTGAAGGACGTCATAAGGCGCAAGCTGATAGGTGTCGAGGTCATAGAGGAGTCCCAGGACTCCATGGTGGCCCGCTGCCTCCTGCGCTACTCCGAGCTCCCCCTCAAGTCCGTGATAGAGCGCATGCGCGTGCTCTCCTCGCTCATGATGCAGGACGCCATCAGGGCGGCGATAGACGGCGACCTCGCCCTCGCCCGCGACGTCGAGTCCCGCGACGACGACATAGACAGGCTGTACTTCCTCTCGGTCCGCCAGCTCAAGGCCGCGATCTCGAATCCCGCCGTCGCGGGTGAGATGGGGCTGAGCAGCCTGAGGGAGGCCCTGGGCTACAGGCTCATATCCAAGAGCCTCGAGAGGATAGCGGATCACGCCACTGGCATCGCGCAGGTGGTCCCCCTCATAGGGAAGTTCCCCGACCAGCTTTCGGGCGAGCTCTCGGAGTTCGGCTCCATATCCCTCAACGTAGTGGAGGACGCCGTTAGGGCCCTGGTCTCGATGGACGAGCGCACGGCGCTCCGCGCGATCTCCATCTCGCAGGACGTCGTGAGGTACGAGGGGAAGCTGATAAAGGAGGTGTTCGACCTCGGCCTCGCGGCCGTCGCCTCCACCGGGATAAGGCTGCTGCTGGAATCTGTAAGGAGGATAGCGGAGTACGGCTCGGACATAGCCGAGGTGGTCATCAACATGGTGTACGACAGGTCCACGGAGGAGTAGACGAAATTCGACGAATGCCTCGCTGTCAATTGAAGGAAATCGTCATTAAAGTTGCAATACTATCCGGTCCGAACTTCGAAGTATAACTTTATTAGAGCCATTCTCTCCGTTATCGGGCGTATTGTCCGGATATAGGCGCCTGCTCGAACTCGGCGAGGGGGACTCCCTGTTCCTCCTGGGGAACGAGGCCGTGGCCAGGGGTTTGCTGGAGGCCGGCGCGGGGTTCGCCGCGACCTACCCAGGGACGCCCTCGAGCGAGGTGGGCGAGGTCCTGAACGAGATAGCCGAGGAGGCCGGGATTTACTTCGAGTACTCGGCCAACGAGAAGGTCGCGCTCGAGGGCGCCGCGGCCGCGTCCCTCTCCGGCGTCCGCTCCTTCGTCTTCATGAAGCACGTTGGGATGAACGTCGCCTCGGACGCCTTCATCAGCCTGGGCTACACGGGCGTCCGCAGCGGGCTCGTCGTCATGTCGGCGGACGACCCGTCGATGTACTCGTCCCAGAACGAGCAGGACAACAGGCACTACGCCGAGATGGCCTGGGTGCCGCTCGTCGAGCCCTCCAACCCGCAGGAGGCGAAGGACTTCCTGGTGTACGCGTTCGACGTCTCGGAGCGCTACGGCGTCCCAGTGCTCTTCAGGACCACCACCAGGGTGAGCCACATGCGGGGCATCGTGCGCGCGGGCCCCAGGAGGCAGTCCAGCGCGAGGGGGCGCTTCGAGAGGGATCCGTGGCGCTTCTCGCTGCTCCCCGCGGTCGCGCGCCGCCTGAAGGAGGAGGTCGTGAGGAGGTACGAGGCCCTGAAGGAGGAGGCCGATTCCTCGCCGATCAACAAGGTCTCGGGCAGGGGGAGCGACGTGGGGGTCATCACGGCCAGCGCCGCGTACAATTCGCTCATGGACGCGCTCTCCGACCTGGACGTGGACGTCGACGTCCTGAAGCTCGGGATCTCAAACCCCTTCCCCGAGGGGCTTGTGGGCTCCTTCCTCAGGGACCACAGAACCGTGCTCGTGGTGGAGGAGCTCGATCCGTTCCTCGAGATGAGGACCAGGGCCCTGGCCCAGATGCTCGGGCTGGGGACCCGCATAGTGGGCAAGATGGACGGCTACTTCCCCAAGGCGTACGAGTACACGCCTGACATAGTCAGGCGCTCGATCGGGCGCGCCCTGGGGATCCCCGTCGCGGACCCGGAGCCATTGGACCTGGGCGTCGAGCTCCCCCCGAGGCCGCCCGTCATGTGCCCCGGCTGCCCCCACAGGGCCACGTATTACGCGGTTTCGCTCGCCCTCAGGCAGCTCAAGCTGAAGGGCGTGATATTCCCAAACGACATAGGGTGCTACGGCATGGGCTTCTACAAGCCCTTCGAGATGGGGGATATCACGCTGTGCATGGGGTCCTCCGTGGGCACGGCGAACGGATTCGCGCAGGTCACGGATCAGCCCATAATAGCCTTCATAGGCGATTCGACGTTCTTCCACGCCGGCCTCCCGGCCCTCGTCAACGCGGTGCACCACAACCGCCGCTTCCTGCTGATCGTGATGGACAACGGGACGACGGCCATGACCGGCTTCGAGCCGCCGCCCAACGCCCCCTACGGGGCCGGCGGCAGGCCCGCCACCCCCATATCTATAGAAAGGGTGGCGGAGGCCGTGGGCGCGAGGTACGTCAAGGTCGTCGACCCCTACGACCTGAGGGCGATGCTCGCGGCCGTGAAGGAGGCCCTCGGCTCGGGCGGCGTCTCCGTGATAGTGGCCAGGAGGGAGTGCGCGCTCCTGCGCGACGCCGAGGTGCGCAGGAGGGGCGAGAGGATGCCGCTGTACGAGGTCGACCAGGACGAGTGCGCCGGGTGCCTCAACTGCGTGCAGGACTTCTCCTGCCCCTCCTTCCGCGTGAACGAGAAGGGGCTGGCGGAGATAGACCCGTCGCTGTGCGACGGGTGCGGGGTGTGCGCCGAAAGGCTCGTCTGTCCGCCTGCCGCCATCCACGAATCCAAGAGGGGGGACGATCGAGCTTGGATAGGAGGAGGTTGAACATAGTCATAGCCGGGGTCGGGGGCCAGGGCAACATCACCGCCGGCATGATAATGGGGGAGGCCGCCCGCCTGGCGGGCCTCAACGCGGTCATGTCCGAGATCCACGGCCTCGCGCAGAGGGGCGGTGTGGTGATGGTGGACCTCAGGATAGGCGACGTCTACGGGCCCATAATACCGGACGGTCAGGTCGACCTGGTGCTCGGGTTCGAGGTGCTGGAGTCCTACAGGGCGCTCTCGCGCGCCCGCCCGGGCGCCACGATGATAACGAGCACGGAGAGGATCGTGCCGTCCAGCGTGAACGTCGGCGAGGCGAAGTACCCCGACTTGGCGACGTTGAAGGAGCGCGCCCTCTCCCGCGGCATCAGGATCTACGAGATAGACGCCCCATCCATAGCGATCGCCGCCGGATCCCGGCTGTCCTCGAACATGGTGATGGTGGGGGCGGCCTACGGCGCGGGGTTCCTCCCGGTGCGCATGGAGCACATAAGGGAGGCGATAAGGCTGCACTTCAGGGAGTCCCTCTGGGAGATCAACTTCAGGGCCGTGGAGGCGGGGGCCGAGGAGATCAGGCGCCAGATCTCGTTGGAGCGGCGGGCGTAGGGGATCGGCCGGGCTCCCCCTCCTCGCCCGCGACGGGGGCCGCCTCCGCCCCCTTCCTCAGCTCCGAGTAGAACTCCCTGAAGGACTTCTCGGTGGAGCTGGTCAACCAGTGCATCATCGCGTGCTTCTCGAACCGGTCGCTCCTGACGAGGTGGCCGCATACGGCGCACCTGACGTATCCCTGATCGCGCTTCCCGGTCAATTACCCCTTCACCACCCCCAGGGGCCTCAGGCGCACCACCTTTTTAGCTAATCCCGCCGAGTGGGTGGCGTCGGCGACGGCGTCCACGTCCTTGTAGGCGTCCGGCGCCTCCTCCACGACGGTCTCCTTGCTCGACGCCCTGACCAGCACGCCCCCCTTCTCGAGGGCCTCCATCAGGTCGTTGTACCTGTGCTTCCTCTTGGCGGCGGCCCTGCTCATGAAGCGTCCCGCGCCGTGCGCGGCGCTCCCGAAGCTCTTCTCCATGCTCGTCTGGACGCCGACCATGACCCAGCTGCCGGTTCCCATGCTGCCCGGTATCAGGACCGGCTGCCCTATCCCCCTGTAGTCCTGGGGTATCTGCTCGGAGCCGGGCGGGAAGGCGCGGGTCGCGCCCTTCCTGTGCACGTAGACCTTCCTGCGCTCGCCGTCCACCGCGTGCTCCTCCAGCTTCACTATGTTGTGCGCCACGTCGTACACGAGCTCCAGGCCCAGCGACTCGGCGTCCCTCCTGAAGACCTTCTCGAACGCCTGCCTCACCCAGTGGGTTATCATCTGCCTGTTGGCCCACGCGAAGTTCGCGGCGCTGGCCATGGCGCCCAGGTAGTCCTGGACCTCCTTGGCCCCCACCGGGCCGTACGCGAGCTCCCTGTCCGGCAGCCTTATGCCCTCCCTGGCTATGACGCGCTCCATTACCCTGAGGTAGTCGCTGCATATCTGGTGCCCGTACCCCCTGCTGCCCGTGTGCACGAGGACCATCACCTGTCCGCGCTCGGTTATCCCCATGGCGCGCGCGGCGCGCTCGTCCTCGATGCGGTCCACCACCTCCACCTCCAGGAAGTGGTTGCCGCTCCCCAGCGTGCCCAGCTGCTCCGCCCCCCTCTTCTTGGCCACGTCGCTGACTTTGCTCGGATCCGCCCAGGATATCCTGCCCCCCTCCTCCGCGTGCTCCAGGTCCCTCTCCCAGCCGTATCCGTGCTCCACCGCCCACCTCATGCCCAGCCTGGCGACCTCGTCGAGCTCGCGCGTGGAGACACTCACTATCCCCTCGCTCCCGACGCCGCTCGGCACCAGCTCGTATATCACGTCGAGAAGCTCCCTCAGCTTCGGCCTCACCTCGTCAACCGTGAGGTTCGTCCTGATCAGCCTGACGCCGCAGTTTATGTCGTATCCGACGCCCCCCGGGCTCACGGCCCCCTCCTCCGCGTCCACGGCCGCCACCCCTCCGACCGGGAACCCGTAGCCCTCGTGGGCGTCGGGCAGGACTACGGACCACTTCTGGATCCCCATTATGGTGCTCACGTTGACAGCCTGCAGGAGGGTCCTATCCGTCTGCATCTTCTCTAGGAGCTCCTCCGACGCGTAGATGCGCACCGGAACCCTCATGTCCTCCCTCGCGTCCTTCGGTATCTCCCACGTGTACGCGTCTATCCTCCTGGGCCTGAGGCTTCCGGCCAGCACGGGAGTGCCCAGCTCAACCACCCCTTATAATCTGTTTGCGGGTTCGCCCTCCGCGGAGGGCGCCCGCCGGGAGGAACTTTATTTATCGCCGGGGCGCCCGAGGCCACGTGGAAGCCCCCATCGAGCTGCGCTTGATGCCCGGCGGCAAGTTCTCGGCGTGCGGGTCCTCGGTCGGGTGGCTGGCCGAGAGGGGGTATGGGTACGAGTCGGAGGGCGAGCCCGGCTGCCGCGCCCTGGAGGTGTACGAGGCCCTCTACCTGTTGGAGAGGGGCGACGCCGCCGTCGTGGGGCCGGACGGCTCCAGGCTGGAGCCCCAGGACCTCATGAGGTTGGGGGCGAGGCGCGACGAGGGGTTCCTCACCAAGTACATCGTGTACCGCGACTTGAGGAACAGGGGCTACGTGGTCCGCGAGGGGTACGGGCTGGGGGGCGACCTCCGGGTCTACCGCCGCGGCGGATACGGGAAGGAGGACGCCAGGTACCTGGTCGTGGCGCTGGAGGAGGGCGGCCGCGTGCCCGCCTCCACGTTGACCAGGAACTACCTCAGGGCGTTGAACCTGGGGAAGGACCTCGTTCTGGCCGTCGTCGAGAGCCGCGGCGACGTGATCTATTACTCCGTGTCCCAGTTCAACCCCAGGGGTGCGATCCGAGGTGAAGCCGCGGGCGCTGCTCGAGATGATGAGGCCGGTCAACGACCTGATGATAGGAGTGGCGGTCATCGCCGGCTACCTGGCCGGAGGGGGCCGCGCCCCCCTGCCCGCCGTCGAGGGCTTCCTCACGGGCTTCCTGATCTCCGGGTACTCGATGGTGGTGAACGACGTGTTCGACGTCCGCGTGGACCTCCTGAACCGCAGGATGAGGCCGCTCGTCAGGGGCGACGTGGGCGTCCGCGGCGCCTGGGCGTTCGCGCTGTCGCTGCTGGCCCTGGGGCTCGCCTCCTCCGCCCTGACCGGGCCGCCGACCCTCGCGATAGCCGCCCTGTTCGCGGCGCTGGCGTTCCTCTACAGCGCTAGGCTGAAGAGGGAGGGCCTGGCCGGAAACATCGTCGTGGCGCTCTCCATGGCAATCCCGTTCCTCTACGGGGGGCTGATCGGCGGCATAAACTACCTGCTGGTCTTCGTGATGTTCTCCACGTCCTTCCTGACGGGGCTCTCCAGGGAGATACTCAAGGCGATAGCCGACGTCAGCGGGGACGCCGCCTCCGGCATACGCAGCCTGCCGGTGGTCGTGGGCGTCGAGGCCTCCGCCGCGCTGTCGGCGGCGCTAATAGCCCTGGCGGTGCCCATCGCCTACCTGCCCGTCGCCGCCGGCCTCCGCAGCCCGCTCTACATAGTCGGCGTGAGCGCCGCCTCCCTGATCTTCCTCCTCATGGCGTACGACATCTCCAGGTTGCGCGATCCCCGCAAGGCCTACGAGATGAAGAGGAGGATGTTGGTGCCGATGGCCATAGGGCTTATAACATATGTCCTGCAAGGAATGCTGTCAGCTTGATCTGGACCGAGGAGCTGAGGCCCAAGAGGGTAGAGGAGATGGTGGGCAACGAGGAGGCCAGGGCCACCTTCCTCAGGTGGCTCAGGGGCTGGGCGCCCGGGACCAGGCCCGCCCTCCTCCTGGGCCCTCCGGGCACCGGGAAGACCACGCTCGTCCACGCCGCCGCGGGCGAGCTGGGCTACGAGGTCCTCGAGCTCAACGCCAGCGACTACCGCACTAAGGAGATGCTCGAGAGGAGGCTCAGGCCGGCGATGGGCGGGCTGACGATCTTCGGCTCCAGGATCGTGGTGTTCCTGGACGAGGTGGACGGGCTCTACGAGAGGTCCGACTACGGCGGCCCGGAGTACCTCCTGTCCCTCGTCTCGTCCGTCAGGGTCCCGCTGGCGATGGCGGCTAACCGCGACGACGTGGGCTACATGCCGGACCTGGAGAAGGCCTCCCTCGTGATAAGGTTCAGGCGCGTGCCCGCCAGGCTCATAGAACTGTACCTCAGGCGCGTGTTGAAGACGAAGGGCGTCTCCGTGCCGGACGAGGTGCTGAGGGAGATCGTGGAGTACGCGAGGGGCGACGTGAGGGCGGCGGTCAACGCCCTGGAGGCGGCCGTCTACGCCGGGTCGTTCGAGGGCGCCTACAAGGACGTGAAGATCCCCCTTAAGGACGCGGTGACGGAGGCCGCCTCCTCGCGCTCGGTGGACCTGGCCTACCTGAAGCTCAGGGCCGCGGACGCCCAGCCCAGGGACAAGATAGCGGCCGTCTACGCGTCCCTCGCCATGGGGCACGTGGAGGACCCCGGGAAGCTCGCGTCCTCCATGAGGGCGCTCTCGGACGCGGACATCCTGTACTCGAGGATAATACGCACCCAGAACTGGAAGCTCCTCAGGTACCTGGACTACGTACTCGCCAGGGGCCTGGCGGGCACGTTCGTCCAGTACTCGGAGTACGACGCGCCGTACGAGGTATCCTCCAGGGCTTGGAGCGAGGGGCGCGTCCTGAGGAAGCTCGCCGCCCACATGGCCCGCGTCCTCCACACGTCCACCGGCGAGTTCAGCGCCTACGCGCTCGACGCGTTCCTGCTCTACGCCGCCGAGCGCGAGGACCTGCTCAGGAGGATCGCGCAACTGATCGACGAGGACTACGAGGCCCTGAGGAGGATCGTGGAGGAGGAAAGGTCCCGGATCCTCGGGGTGGAGGCCCCGAGGGCCGAGGAGGGAAGGCGCCGCGCCGGGCGCGGCCGCAGGGCGCGACGAGCCGAGGTCGAACCGGAGCGGGCCCGGGGGGATTCGAACCCCTGACCTACGGCTTAGGAGGCCGCCGCTCTATCCTGGCTGAGCTACGGGCCCACCGCATGTTTCGGGAGGTAATTATAAAGGTTGTTGGGTCAAGTCCCGGGCTGGATTACCTCAGCTTAAATAAGCGCCGGGCGGATTCGGCGCGTTGGTGGACAGGCGCTTCGTGACCTGGGAGGAGTTCGGGGGCCTGACAGAGGCGCTCGCCGACTCCATAATTAGGGGGGGCAAGAAGTACGGGCTGGTCATAGGGATACTCAGGGGGGGCTGTTCCCTGGCCCTCACGGTCGCCGACAGGCTCGGGGCGCGCGTCGACTTCCTGAACATCAAATCGTACGTCTCGGTCGGCGAGAGGAAGCCGCCGGCGATCCTCTCGACGCTCACCGAGGACGCCAGGGGGAAGGACGTCATAATAGTGGACGACCTGGTCGACGAGGGCGCGACGATGTCGACCGCCGTGGACTTCGTGGTCAGGAACTACTCGCCGAGGTCCGTGGACACCGCGGCGCTCTTCGTGAAACCTTGGAGTAAGTTTATACCGAACTACTACCTGGGGGTGGTCAGAGAATGGGTGATATTCCCCTGGGAGCTCTGCGAGTTCGGGACGGAGAAGTGCGGTCGGGGGGTCGCGCCGGCCCCGGAGGGATAGGCGCGGACGACAGGAGGTTCCTGGAGTACCTCCTGATGAACTGGAGGATCAGCCTCCTGAACGCGTACTTAAACGGGGGATTCGAAAAATACGAGGAGCTGGCGCGCGCCATCAACAGGTGCTCCATAATAATGGACGTCCTGAGGGACGAGTCGAACCCGGCGCCCCAGTCAGTCCTCGAGGAGCAGCTGTCCATGCTGGCGTCGGAGCTGGGGGACATAATCGGCGGGGAGGAGGCGGACGAGCGAGGGGGTCCGTAATAAAGGATATAAAGAACGGATTGGAACGGCCCAGCCTGTCATTGTTTATGAATATCATGCTCTGGGGTGGTTTAGTTGGCTGATCAGAAACCTAGGGTCATCAAGCCCTCCGAGCACGTCCTCGTGCCGAAGCACGAGATAGTTGGGGAGGAGGAGCGCAGGGCGCTCCTCGAGAAGTACGGTATAAGGCCCGATCAGCTCCCCTATATATTGGCCTCCGACCCCGCGGCCAAGGAGATAGGGGCGCAGCCGGGGGACATAATTAAAATAACGCGCAGGAGCCCGACGGCGGGCGTGTCCATCTACTATAGATACGTTGTGGAGGGGTGATTTTGAGGGGCTCATCCGCTGTCGAGGCGTTCGACGGATGGCCCGTCATAGAGGAGATACTGAAGACGGAGGGCATAGCCAGGCAGCACCTGAACTCCTACAACGACTTCGTGGAGCACGGCCTCCAGGCAATAGTCGACGAGATAGGCGGCTTCGACGTGGAGACCCCCAACGGCACCTACCACGTGAAGTTCGGGAAGATAGAGGTGGGGAGGCCCCAGGTCACCGAGATAGACGGCTCGACCAGCTACATAACGCCGATGGAGGCGAGGCTCAGGAACCTCACGTACGCGGCTCCCATATACCTGGAGTTCGTGGTGGAGGACCCGAAGGCGCCGGGCGGCTACGTGAAGCAGTCCTTCATGATAGGGTACCTGCCCGTGATGGTGCGCTCCAAGATATGCGCCCTCAACGGCCTCTCGCGCGAGGAGCTGATAGCGCTCGGCGAGGACCCCGAGGACCCGGGAGGGTACTTCATAGTCAACGGATCCGAGAGGGTGATCGTGGGCCTCGAGGACCTGTCCCCCAACATGATATTCGTCACCAAGGAGAAGACGGGGGGCACGGAGACCTACAAGGCGATCGTGCATTCCTCCATAGTCGGCTTCCGCTCGAGGGTGGAGCTCGTCCTCAAGGGCGACGGCGCGATATACGCGAAGATACCCCTTTCCCCGGTCGACATCCCGTTCGTCGTCCTCATGAAGGCGCTCGGCGTGGAGAACGACCGCGAGATAGCCAACATGGTCTCCACGAGGCCGGAGCTACAGGAGCTCCTGGAGATCTCGTTCGAGAAGGTGCCCGACGTGAGGACCCAGAAGGACGCGCTCGTCTACATAGGCAACAGGGTGGCCCACGGGATGAGCGAGAGCATGAGGGTGAAGAGGGCGGAGACCCTCCTCGACGTCCACCTCCTCCCGCACCTGGGGAGGAAGGAGGGGCGCTACGACAAGGCGCTCTACCTGGCGGAGGCGGCGGGCAGGCTCCTCGAGCTCAAGATGGGCTGGATAGAGGAGGACGACCGCGACCACTACGGGAACAAGATGATCAAGCTCGCGGGGGAGCTCCTCGCCGAGATATTCAGGACCGCCTTCAGGAACCTGATAAAGGACATGAAATACCAGCTGTCCAGGATAGGGCAGCGCAGGGGCATAAGCGCCGTGGGCGCGGTGATAAAGCTGGGCATAATAACGGACAAGCTGAACAGCGCCCTCGCGACGGGCAACTGGGGGAAGGGGAGCGTCGGCATAACCCAGCTCCTGGACAGGACCAACTACCTGTCGACGCTGAGCCACCTGAGGCGCGTCCAGTCGCCCCTGAGCAGGAGCCAGCCGAACTTCGAGGCCAGGGAGCTGCACCCGACGCAGTTCGGCAGGATGTGCCCGGTGGAGACGCCGGAGGGGTCCAACTGCGGCCTGGTCAAGAACCTGGCGCTCTACGCGATAATATCCGTGAACGTCCCCGAGCAGGAGATCCTCGACTTCCTCTACAGCTTCGGGGTCGCGCCCGTCGGGTCCCTCGAGCCGTCCGAGGAGCCGGTCGCCAAGGTGATAGTGAACGGCCGCGTCGTCGGATACACGAGGGATCCGGAGAAGCTCGTGAACGCGATCAGGAGGGCCAGGAGGAGGGGGGAGATAGATCCCCAGGTGAGCGTGTACCACTACAGGCCGCTGGACCCCAGGGGCACGCCGCGCGTGTACATACACACCCACGCCGGCAGGGTCCTGCGCCCCCTCGTAGTGGTGGAGAACGGGAAGCCCAAGCTGACGCGCGAGCACGTCGAGAAGCTGAAGCGGGGCGAGATCACCTGGCGGGACCTCCTGAGGATGGGGGTCCTCGAGCTCCTGGACGCCAACGAGGAGGAGAACGCGTACATAGCCCTGAGGCCGGAGGACCTCACGCCGGAGCACACGCACCTCGAGCTCTACCCGCCGGCAATGCTGGGCGTCGTGGCATCGATAATACCGTACCCGGAGCACAACCAGTCCCCCAGGAACACCTACGAGACGGCGATGGGCAAGCAGGCCCTGGGATTCCCGCACACGAACTACTTCCTCACGCTCTACTCCAGGCAGCACCTCCTGGTCTACCCCCAGAAGCCGCTCGTCACGACGAAGATAATGGACATGATAGGGCTGGACAGGCACCCGATAGGCCAGAACGCCGTGGTGGCAGTCCTCTCCTTCGAGGGGTACAACATAGAGGACGCGATAGTGGTGAACAGGGCGTCCATAGAGAGGGGCCTCGGCCGCTCGTTCTTCTACAGGACCTACGAATCGGTCGCGCAGCAGTACCCGGGCGGCAGCAGGGACAAATTCGAGGTGCCGAGGCCCGAGGACAACGTGAGGGGCTACAGGGGCGAGAAGTACTACAGGCTCCTCGAGCCCGACGGGGCCGTGATGGCGGAGGCCGAGGTGTCGGGCGGCGACGTGCTCATCGGCAAGACGAGCCCGCCCAGGTTCATAGAGGAGTACCGCGAGGCGGAGGCCAGGGGGCTGTACAGGAGGGACTCGTCCGTAGCCCTCAGGCCGAGCGAGAGGGGCGTCGTGGACTCGGTCATCCTGACGCAGACCGTGGAGGGCTACCGCACCTTCAGGGTCAGAGTCAGGGACCAGAGGATCCCCGAGCTGGGCGACAAGTTCGCCTCCAGGCACGGGCAGAAGGGCGTCATCGGCATGATAGTGGATCCGGAGGACATGCCCTACACGGAGGACGGGATCGTCCCGGACATAATAATCAACCCGCACGCGTTCCCGTCCAGGATGACGGTCGGCCAGTTCCTGGAGTCCATAGCCGGGAAGGCCGCGGCCCTCAGGGGCAGGCCCGTGGACGCGACCGCGTTCTCCGGCGAGCCCGTGGAGGAGCTGAAGAAGGAGCTGATCGCGCACGGCTTCAAGCCCACCGGGAAGGAGGTCATGTACGACGGGAAGACCGGTAGGAGGTTCGAGGCGGAGGTCTTCGTGGGCATAGTCTACTACCAGAAGCTCCACCACATGGTGGCGGACAAGATCCACGCCCGCGCCCGCGGCCAGGTCCAGATGCTGACGAAGCAGCCGACTGAGGGGCGCGCCCGCGGCGGCGGGCTGAGGTTCGGGGAGATGGAGAGGGACTGCCTGATAGCGTACGGCGCCTCTATGCTCCTGCGCGACCGCCTCCTCGAGGAGTCGGATAAGACCGAGATCTACGTGTGCGAGCGCTGCGGCTACATAGCGTACTACGACAGGAGGCAGCAGAAGCTGGTCTGCAGGGTCTGCGGCGACAACGCCAAGATCTCCAAGGTCACCGTGGCGTACGCGTTCAAGCTGTTGCTCCAGGAGGTGATGAGCCTGGGCATAGCGCCCAGGCTGCAGCTGGGGGGTAGGGCCTGATGTCGTCCATGATCTTCGAGGCGCCGAAGGCGATCCGCGCGATAAAGTTCGGGGTATTCCCGCCGACCGAGATAAGGAAGTACTCGGTCGTCGAGATCACCATACCCGAGACCTACGACGAGGACGGCCTCCCCATACCCGGGGGCCTGATGGACAACAGGCTGGGCGTCCTCGAGCCCGGCCAGGTCTGCGGGACGTGCGGGAACCCCGCGCCCGAGTGCCCCGGCCACTTCGGCCACATAGAGCTGACGGAGCCCGTCATCCACGTGTCCTTCGCGGACGACATAAAGTTGCTCCTCAGCGTGACCTGCAGGTCGTGCGGCCGCCTCCTAATACCGGAGGCCGAGATAGAGGCGTACAAGAAGGAGCTGGCGGAGAAGGTCCCGTACAGGCCGGACCTGGAGGAGAGGATAGCGAAGGAGATCTACGCCAAGGCCAGGAAGGCGAAGATATGCCCCCACTGCGGGGCGAAGAAGCTGGAGATAGAGTTCACCAGGCCCCACATATTCCACGAGATAATGGAGGACGGGAGCGCGGTCAGGCTCACGCCGGCCGTGATAAGGGAACGCCTGGAGAAGATACCGGACGACGACTACAAGCTCCTCGGCTACGACCCGAGCTCCGCCCGCCCCGAGTGGTTCGTGCTCCAGGTGTTGCCGGTGCCGCCCGTCTCCGTCAGGCCCTCCATAACCCTCGAGACGGGCGTGAGGTCGGAGGACGACCTGACCCACAAGCTCGTCGACATAGTGAGGACTAACGCGCGCGTGAAGGAGGCGAAGGAGTCGGGCTCGCCCCCGCTCATAATGCAGGACCTCATGGACCTCCTCCAGTACCACGTGACCACGTACTTCGACAACGAGGCCTCCAGCATACCCCCGGCGCACCACCGCTCCGGGCGCCCGCTCAAGACGCTCTCCCAGAGGCTCAAGGGCAAGGAGGGCCGCTTCAGGGGCAGCCTCTCCGGCAAGCGCGTCGACTTCTCCGCCAGGACCGTGATATCGCCGGACCCGAACCTGGACATCTCCGAGGTGGGCGTCCCCATCGAGGTGGCGAAGAAGCTGACGGTCCCCGAGCGCGTCACGCCGTGGAACATAGAGTTCCTCAGGGAGCTCGTCAGGAACGGGCCCTCCAAGTACCCCGGCGCCAACTACATCATCAGGCCGGACGGCGTCAAGATAAGGCTGGAGTTCGTCCCCAACAGGGAGGAGTACGCCAACTCGCTCGACGTCGGCTACGTGGTGGAGCGCCACCTGATGGACGGCGACGTCGTCCTGTTCAACAGGCAGCCCTCGCTCCACCGCATGTCCATAATGGCTCACTACGTCCGCGTCCTGCCCTACCGCACCTTCCGCCTGCACCCGGCCGTCTGCCCGCCCTACAACGCCGACTTCGACGGGGACGAGATGAACCTCCACGTCCCCCAGGGCGAGGAGGCCCGCGCGGAGGCCATGGAGCTCATGAGCGTGCAGGGACAGATAATATCGCCGAGGTACGGAGGCCCGATAATAGGGGCGATAAGGGACTACCTGTCCGCCGGCTACCTCCTGACGAAGGACGACACGCTGCTGGACGTGGGGACCTTCGCCCACCTCGCCTACGAGGGGGGCTACGTGGGCCCGCTGCCCGAGCCCGCTGTGAAGGGGCCCGTGCCCATGTACACGGGGAAGCAGCTGTTCTCGCTCTTCCTGCCGCGCGGCCTCAACTACGTGCTGACGTCCAGGTGGTCCAAGAGCATCAAGAAGCGGCGCGACGTCGTGATCAAGGACGGGCAGCTGGTGTCCGGCGTCATAGATAAGGCCGCGATAGGCGCGGAGGAGCCCGACAGCCTCCTCCACAGGATAGTGAAGGACTACGGGAACGAGGAGGCCAGGAGGTTCCTGAACTCGGTGCTCAGGGTGCTGAAGGAGTACATAACGCTCAGGGGGTTCAGCTACGGCTACGACGACCTTGAGGTGCCCGAGGACGTGAGGGCGAAGATAAAGGAGGCGGTGGACGAGGCGTACCGGAAGATAGAGCAGTACGTCGACGACTACGTGAGCGGCCGCATGACCCCGGTCAGGGGGCTCAAGCTCGAGGACGTGCTCGAGCAGAAGATAATGGACGCGCTGGGGGAGGCCAGGGACAGGGCGGGCGAGCTCCTGGAGGGGATACTCCCGAGCGACAACCCCGGGGTGATAATGAGCAGGACCGGGGCGCGCGGCAGCTCGCTGAACCTGGGGCAGATGATGGCGCTGCTCGGCCAGCAGGCCGTCAGGGGGAAGAGGATAAAGCGCGGGTACAGGCACAGGCCCCTCCCGCACTTCAAGGAGGGGGACCCGAGCCCCGACGCCTACGGCTTCGTGAGGTCGAACTTCAGGGACGGGCTCACGCCCATAGAGTTCTTCTACCACTCCATGGCTGGCAGGGAGGGCCTGGTCGACACGGCGGTCAGGACCCAGCAGAGCGGCTACATGCAGCGCAGGCTGGTCAACGCCATGGAGCACCTGAGGGTCGAGTACGACTACACGGTGCGCGACCCGGAGGGCAACATCATACAGTTCCTCTACGGGGAGGACGGGATAGACCCCGCCAAGAGCGACCACGGGGAGGCGGTCAACCTGGAGCGCCTGGCCGACACGATCCTGCTGGACGAGGACCCGAGCGAGCCCAAGGCCTCGCAGGAGGAGAAGGCCGCGATACTCTCGAAGTACGGCGCGGGCTTCAACGAGCGCGTGCGCGAGAAGCTGAGGTCCATACTGATGTCCAGGGAGATGAGCGCGAGGTCGGCCGAGGCCATCTGCGCGCGGGCCGCGCAGATGTTCGAGGCGGCCAGGATAGAGCCCGGGGAGGCGGTCGGCATAGTGTCCGCGCAGTCGATAGGCGAGCCCGGCACGCAGATGACCCTCAGGACCTTCCACTTCGCCGGCGTGAAGGAGAAGGACGTCACCCTGGGGCTGCCCAGGCTCATAGAGCTCGTCGACGCGAGGAAGCAGCCTAGCACGCCGATGATGGAGGTGTACCTCGACGAGGAGCACAGGTACGACAGGGAGAAGGCGCTGGAGGTGGCCCGCAACATATTGTTCACGCGCGTGGAGGACGTGGCCTCGGGCGTCGAGATAGATTACTCGACGGGGTCCGTCGTCGTCACGCTCAACAGGGACCTGCTGGAGGACAGGGGGTGCACCGTGGAGGACGTGGCCAGGGCCCTCAGCACGGGCAAGCGCAAGGTCGAGTACGACGCGGAATCCGCGACCGTCTCCGTCTCGCTGGAGAGCTTCGACATCGCGTCGCTCTACAGCCTCCGCGAGAAGGTCCTGAGGACGCGCGTGAAGGGGATAGCCGGGATAACCCGCGTGAGCCTCGAGAGGAGGGACGACGAATGGGTTATAATAACCTCGGGCTCCGACCTCAGGAAGGTCCTCCAGATGCCGGGGGTGGATCCGACGAGGACGAGGACGAACAACATAAACGAGATAGCCATGGTCCTCGGCATAGAGGCGGCCAGGCAGGCGCTGATAGAGGAGATGATGAACACGCTGGAGGAGCAGGGCCTCGAGGTGGACGTGAGGCACATAATGCTGGTGGCGGACCTCATGACGCATAAGGGGGTGGTGCAGCAGGTGGGCAGGCACGGGGTGGCCGGGACCAAGGCGAGCGTGCTGGCCAGGGCGGCCTTCGAGATCACCGTGCCCACGCTGGCGGAGGCCGCCGCCAAGGGCGAGGTGGACGAGCTCAGGGGCGTGACGGAGAACGTGATAGTGGGCGGCGTCATCCCGGTGGGCACCGGCATGGTGGACCTTTACATGAGCGCCGCGAAGGGGGGTGAGCCGCAGTGAAGGAGTACCTGAGGTACATATCGGACTTCATGCAGGTCGTCAGGAGGACCGGGAGCGTCGAGTACGGCCTGCGCAGCTCGAAGAGGTACGCGGGGTCCGCGAGGCTGATAATAGCGTCCAACGGCCTGGACCGGGACGAGGCGAAGGCCCTGGAGGAGGCCCTAGGGGGCGCGAGGACCGTCCTCCTGCGGCTGAACGAGGTGACCCCGGCGGAGCTGGGCAGGGCCGCGGGCAGGGGCCATCCGGTCAAGGCCCTGGCGGTGCTGTCGCTCGGGGACGCGGACCTGGACAGGTTCCTGGAATCCGTGAGGGAGTTCGAGGGGTCGGGGGCCTTGAGCGTGGTTCGCCCCTCCAGGAGGAGGTGATGCGGGATGGCCAAGGACGACATCGTGTTGACCGAGGACGAGCTGAAGCTCATGTCGCTCTTCTCGATGCTGACGGGGGTCTCGCCCAGGGACTGCGTGATAGACGACAAGTTCGACAGGCTGATATTCGTGGTGGACGAGGGCGCGAGCATAGCCAGGGACAAGATAACCAGGGAGGCCCTCGGGTTCCTCAGGAGGAAGGTCAACAGGGACATAGAGATAGTGGAGTACTCGGAGGATCCAGTCAAGCTGATAAAGAACGCGCTGGGGCCCGGCGTCCTGGACGTCAAGATAGTCTCGCGCGGCGGCTCCAAGATGGCGATGGTCACCGCGGACCCCAAGGAGAAGGGCCGCGTCGTGGGCAAGCGGGGCAGGAACGCGGAGAAGGCCAGGCTCCTGGCCAAGAGGTACCACGGGATAGACCGCATACAGGTCTCATGAGCTGAAAGGCTTTTATCTCGGCCGAAGGGTTCGGTGCGCCATGGGTAAGAAGTCGCCGCTGGGGGAGTTCGCCGCGAGGAAGTTGCGCCTGAAGAGGAAGCGCTTCAGGTGGTCCGACAGCGACTACAAGCGGCGCATGCTCAGGCTGGACGAGAAGTTCGACCCCATGGAGGGTGCCCCCCAGGCGCGCGGCATAGTGCTGGAGAAGGTGGGCGTCGAGTCCAGGCAGCCGAACTCCGCCATACGCAAGTGCGTCCGCGTGCAGTTGGTCAAGAACGGGAAGGTGGTCACGGCGTTCGTCCCCGGCGACGGCGGCCTGAACTTCATCGACGAGCACGACGAGGTCATAATAGAGGGGATAGGCGGCTCGGAGGGCCGCTCGATGGGCGACATCCCGGGCGTCAAGTATAAGGTGTCGATGGTGAACGGCGTGTCGCTCAAGATGCTGCTGCTCGGCAAGAAGGAGAAGCCGAGGAGGTGATGGGAGACGTCGAAGAAGGCCCGCGAGGAACCCAGGATCGCGCTGTTCGGCAAGTGGAGCTTCGACGATGTCGAGGTCAAGGACCCCGGGCTGAAGAGGGTCATAAGCCTGAAGCCCGTCTACGTGCCCCACAGCTTCGGGAGGCACGAGCACAGCCGCTTCGGGAAGACGGGCGTGAACATCGTCGAGAGGCTCGTCAACCAGATGATGCACTTCGGCAGGAAGGACTGGAAGAACACCGGCAGGATGGGCGGGAAGAAGCAGCGCGCCATAAACATCGTCAGGACCGCGTTCGAGATAATACACCTGAAGACCGGGAGGAACCCGATAGAGGTGCTGGTGAGGGCCATAGAGAACGCGGCGCCGAACGAGGACGTCACCAGGATAACGTACGGGGGCGTCACGTACCACGTGAGCGTCGACGTCTCCCCGGTCAGGCGCGTCGACGTCGCCCTGCGCAACATCGCGCTGGGCGCCAGGGAGGCGGCCTTCTCCCACCCGAAGAGCATAGAGGAGTGCCTCGCGGACGAGATAATAGCGGCCGCGAACGGCGACACGAGCAGCTTCGCGATAAAGTCCAAGATAGAGATAGAGCGCATAGCGGCCGCGTCCAGGTGAGCCTAGCCGATCGACATCCTGACCCGCGCGGCCTCCAACAGGTAGCGCCCCGCCTCCCCGGAGTCCTCGAGGAACGACAGGAGGAACAGCCTGATGAGCATGGAGTGCTTGCGCGCGCGGAGCCCGCGCGGCCCCACGCCCTTGCCGAGGAACCGCTCCACGGCGGCCGCGTCCCTCCTTATGGCCCTCGCGGCGTCCTCCGGTACGCGGAATACGCGCCCCGCCTCCTCCAGGTTCTCCTCGTCGTAGAACTGGCTAGCCTCCTCCAGGTCCTCCCTCAAGTTCAGGTAGAGCTCCTCCAGCAGCCTCAGGTCGGACTCCCCCAGCTCCTCCAGGCACTCGGCGCCGAGGATCTCCGGCGGTACTCCGATCGAGTACAGCGCCCCGGTGAACGCGATGGCGCGCGGCAGCGCCACTCCGGCCGCCTCCCTCGAGTAGCCGAACGTACCGACGTGCATCTTCCTGGCCCTCCTCCTGGGCAACATGGAGGCGACCGCGTTCACCGCCCCGGCGATGGCCCGCAGCCTCTCCGCGTACTTCGACTCGCACTTCGCGGCCAGCGCCCTGGCGCGCTCCTTCTCCTCCTGCTCCAGCTCCCTGGGCGGCGCCGCCCGGGCGGAGTTCATGGCGGCCACGGCCTCCCTGACCTCCCACTCCGGGTAGTCGTAGCGGAAGGCCGACTGCAGGGTGAACGTGGAGACGCCTCCGTACTCGCGCATGACCAGGTCGCGGCGCCGCGGGCTAAGGCCGCCGCGGAAGGGCAGGCTCCCCACCCCCAGTATGGGGAAGACGGGCAGATCGTAGCGGCTGAAGAGCGTGTGCACCTCGCTCAGCGCCACCTTCACGGCCAGCACGGCCGCGACCATGCCGTGCAGCATAGCTGGATCCGACCTGGCCAGGAACACGCGCACGTACGACGGCCTCAGGGCCCGGTAGTACTCCTCCAGGATCGCCGACGCGCCGAACAGGGACTCGAGGTCCTCCAGGAGCGGTATGACCTCCAGGCGCTTGGGGCGGAACTCCCCCACCAGGTCCCTCACCGTCGAACCGCCCGCCAGCCTCACGTCCTCCTTTGCCGCCACCACCCTCTCGTAGTAGGAGACCACGTCCAGGAGCTCGGTGGAGCTCTTGGTGAACGGCAATATCACCTCGAACACCGGGTTCACCTCGGCGCCGTAGAAGGCGCTGGCCACGTCCGAGGCCAGCGGTATGCTCTCCAGGATCTCGGCGAACACCTTCCTGTCGGCGGACTCCAGCCTCGGGTTGGGTATCCTGTACGTCAGGAACACGTCCCTCCCGAGCACGTGATCCTCGAAGAACCCCGGGTAGCCCGAGAGCAGCTTCCTGACGACGTGGAAGTCCACGTCCTTCCCCTCGGCGTCCCACATGACCTCCTGGATCCCCGCGGCGAAGCTGAGGTACGCCTCCTTGACCTCGTCCTCCTCGCCCATCACTTCCCCCGACGCCCAGCTGGGCACGTTCGCGTTGTCCGGGTGCTGGGTCGCCATCGTCCTGGGTATCAGGCGCACGTGGCGGGTGCCCTCGGCGGGTATTTTTAACGTTCAAGCGGCTGGAGATCCTTGGGAGAACTTTATATATGGGCTGAGGCCCGCGGAACCCCAGCGGGGTGGGGAAGCTAGGTCTATCCCGCGGGGCTCATAACCCCGAGATCC
>CAYFJD010000003.1:0-20291 GCA_964343285.1 uncultured Nitrososphaerales archaeon | reverse complement strand
CCTGGCTCGCCGTGGCCGTGAACACCCTCGCCCCTGCCAGCGCCCCCCCTATGCACGCGCTCATCGCGCTGTGCTCCGACTCGACCGCCACGAACTCCCCCTCGAACTCCCCGTTGGCTGCGAACTCCGCTATCCTCTCCACGATCACCGTCTGGGGGGTTATCGGGTAGGCCGCCACGAGGTCCACCTTGGACTGCCTCACCGCGTGGGCGACGGCGTCGTCGCCCGTGAGGAAGACCTTCTTCGTCCTCGCCTTCTGTTGTACCTCCATCGGATCCTCACCTCCTCCGGCACCATCTCGATGGCCTTCGTGGGGCACACCTGGGCGCAGATCCCGCACCCCTTACAGTGGTCGTAGTCGACCTTGACCTTGCTCGGCCCCCTGGATCCGCGATCGAGCGGTACTATGGCCGGCTCGGGGCAGTAGATCCAACAGTAAAGGCAGCCGACGCACTTGTCGAGGTTCACGACCGGCCTCTCGAGGCGCCAGTCATGGGTCAGGTATTCCGTGCTGGATCCGCCCTCGTACCATCCGCCGGGGTTCAACGGCCACGGGAGAACCGGCCTGGACTTGACGTCCTCGTCGCTCAAGCCACGGCCACCTCCTCCGCCCCCTTCCTTATCGCCTCAGCGTTCAGCTCGCCCACCCTCCCTGGGAATGTTCTCTTGGCCGCCTCCACCAGGAGGTCTATTTCAACTATCTTGGAGATGCCGGCGAACGCGCCGAGCGTCGCGGTGTTCGGGTTGTTCCTGCCCAGGACCTCGAGCGCTATCTTCGTGGCGTTGACTGTTGCCACCTTACACCCGACCGGGGGCCTCAGCACCTCCTTCAGCTTCTCGGGGGGCAGGGCGCTGTTGGCCACCACGAGCCCTCCCTCGCGCAGGCCCTCTATGACGTTGCTTTCCATAGAAATGTATGGATCTATAACTATCACGAAATGCGGCCGAGTTATCGGGCTGCGCACCTCTATGGGGGCCTCCGATGCCCTCAGGAAGGCGGTGACCGGAGCGCCCGACCTCTCGGCGCCGAACTCCGGGTAGGACTGCGCGTAGTAGCCGGCGTTCATGAGCGCCTCGCCCAGGAGGCGACCGGCGAGCACTACGCCCTGCCCGCCCCGGCCGTGGAGCCTTACCTCGTAATAAACCAAATCGGATCCTGGGGAGACCAGGGAAAGGGCCGTTTAAGAGTTGTCGTGGAAGTCCCCGCGCCCTTATTTATCGTCCCTTATAGAGCTGCAGGGGAGGTTCACGCCCTTCAATATATTTATTGAAAATTTCAATATATTTTATTGCATCGTCGGGGAATATCATCACGTAGTCGCCGCGCCCGATGACCCTGGCCGCCTTCCTCGCCGCGGCAAGGGTGGCGCCGGAGCTGATCCCCACGGGAAGGCCCTCCGCCCTCGCCACGGCCACCGCGGCCTCTATGGACTCCTCGAGCGTCACGTCCACGACCACGTCGGCCACCATCTTCCTCTTCCAGTCCCTCCTGAGCCCCGGTATCCTCTCGCCCTCGGCCGGCCTCGCCGCCACGAGCGTGAATCCCATCTCGTCGCGGAGCTTCCCGAGGGCGGTCATGTGCCCCAGGCTGCCCGTGCCGGCCACCACCGCCGCGGGCCTCAGCCCCGCTTCTAGCAGCTGGGACCTCAACTCCTCCACCAACGTCTCCTGCCCCCTCGGGTTGTCCTCGTTGTGGTACTGATCCAGGAAGACCGCGCCGTCCGCATCCGCGTCCCTCCTCGCCGCCTCCACGAGCTCGTCGTCCACCCCATCCGCCCAGTGGACGATCACCTCGGCCCCCATGAGCCTCATCAGGCCTATCGCGCTCTCGCTCGCCGTGCGCGGGACGTACGCGCGGAACTTCACGCCGTACATCGCGGCCAAGGCCGCCAGCGCCACCCCCAGGTTGCCGGAGGTCGCCTCGTAGAACTTCTTGGCGCCGGTCCTCATTATCGCGTTGGTGAGCATCGAGAAGGCGGCCCGGTCCTTTATGCTCCTGCTGAAGGGGTTGTAGAACTCGAGTTTGGCCCATAGGGTGACGTGGGGATCGGGCGCGGATAACCTGTGCAACCTGACCAGCGGCGTCGGATACGTAACTTCGGCTAGCTCGAGCGAGGTCCCGAGGACCTTTGCGCTCCTGCTGAACGACACAAATGCGCACCACCGCGGCAAACCCCCATCGCATCCGCCTATAAAAGGACAGCGCAATTACTGCGGCCCATCCGGCGTCAGAAGACCTCTATGGAGTCCAGGGTGGAGCCGGATGACCTGTAGTAGAGCTCCATGACGACGGCGGCCGCCATCAGGACCACGGCGCTCAGGAAGAACACGAATTGGTATCCGAGCGATTCCGCCAGGAACCCCGACAGGAGCGCGCCCGCCATGAAGGACAGGCTCCCGACGGTGCTGTAGGCGCCCAGGCTCCTGCCCCTGGTGCCCGGGATGAGCGACGCGTAGAGCAGCGCGTTCATCGTCACCGTTATTATCGTGTAGGCGAAGCCTATGAAGGTGAAGGAGAGCATAGTGGCGTACAGGGCGTCCTGTCCGGCCACGAACGTGGAGAAGGCGGCCGCGGCCAGCATGCCGAGCGCCCTCAGGCCCATCCCCCTGGAGGCCAACTTGTACTCCGGCCTCCTCAGCTCGTCCGCCATCGTGACGGCCACCAGCGCGTTTATGGACGTCATGTAGAGGAACGATAAGAGTATCTGCGGCTCCCCCAGCCCGACGGACTCCTCATATGGTATGTAGTCGGTGAAGAAGAGCTGAGCGGAGAGGCTGAAGAGGGCGTTCGTGAGGGTGAGCACGGAGAGCTCCGACCCCGGGATCCTCCTTATCCTCTTCCTCAGCAGGGTCACGTCGAAGAGCCTTGGGAAGTTCAGGAATATCATCGGAAGCGACGTCAGCCTCGACACGAAGAGGTTCGGGGAGCTCAGCACCGCCCTCCTCTCCAGGATTATCCGCGGCTCGCCCACCGAGGAATATAGCAATAGGGCGCTCGCCGCGCCCACGGCTGAGGACGCCGCCGCGTAGCCGAGGAGCTCCGATCCCAGGGCGGATACGAGCCCGAGGGCGGTGCCGACGGCGCTCCCCGTCACGAGGTAGAGGAACCCCTTCCTCGCGTTCTCGTTCCACTGGCCCTTATCGGTCGTCTCAACCACGAGCAGGTTCAAGTAGACGGCCAGGGCGGCGTAGAAGAACGCCCCCACGGCGTACCAAAGCACCACGCCAGCTACAGATCTGCTCAGGGCCATCGCTGAAGGCGCGGCGGCCAACACGATCGAGCTGGCCGTCAGGAAGATCTTGCGCCTGGGTACCACGTCCGCCATCCAGCCCCAGAATATGCTCCCGATCGTCGATGAGGCGTAGTAGGCGAAGTTCGCCATGCCCACTTCCAGGGCGTTGCCCCCAAGTTGCAGTATCAACAGGGGGGCCAGCATGCCGAGCGAGTACGATACGGCGCCTATCAGCAGCCAAGAATACAGCCATCTGGCCAACGTGCCGCCGTGGGGGATCGCCGGGCTAAAAGCTTGGAGCCCGACCCCGCCTGGTCCCGATGTGGGATCACGCCTATAAATGAAGAGGCGGCCCCTCCTCCACGTGGACCGCGACGCCCTGTCTCCCTGGCTGGCGGTGGCGCTCGGGGGAGCCGCCATCGGACTGCTGGGGGCGCTGATCTTCAGGTCGCTCTACGTCCTCTGGCGCATAGTGGAGGGTGGTTTCTCCAGGAGCCCCGTGGCCGCAGTCACGTTCCCCCTCCTTGGCCTGCTGGCCTCCTACCTTCTCGTCGATACGTTCGCCGTCAACAAGTCCCTGGGCAGCGCGACTGGGATAGTGCTCGCCGAGTACCACACGAGGGGCGCGTCCTCCCTCAGGGACTCCTTGGTGCGCGCGTTCGCCGGCATCGCGACCGTCGGCTTCGGCGGCGCCGCCGGGCCCGAGGGACCCGGCATCCTGATCGGCCCTGGCGTCATGCAGCACCTGGCGAACTTCCTCGGGATAAGGACCCGCAGGGAGAGGCTCACGTTGGCGGGCGCGGCGGCCGGCCTCGCGGGCGTCCTCAAGACGCCCGCCACAGCCATACTTTACGCGCTCGAGGTCCCATTCACGAGGGGCATAGAGAAGGAGCCCTTCCTGGAGGTGGTGCTGGCCGCCACCACCTCCTACGCGGTCTCGGTAGCCCTGACGGGCCCCCTGCCGCTGATCTCCGTGCGCATGCAGCCGGTCCCCAGCCCGGCCGCACTCGTGTGGAGCGCAATCCTCGGGCTCGTTGTCGGCGCGTACTCCTTCGGGTTCTCGAAGCTGTACGATCTGGCCGGCAGGGCTTCCTCCGCCACCAGGCTGCGCGGCGGCTTCGCGCTGACCGTGTTGCTGGGCGGTGCTTCGGTGGGGTTCCTGGGGCTCCTCTACCGCCCCTCCATAGGCCCCGGCCTGGACGTCGCGGAGGACGTAGCGCTGGGCGCCCTCGCCGCGCAATCCCTGGCGCTGTTGCTCATCCTGAGGAGCTTCACGGTCACCGCTACGCTGAACTTCGGCGGCGTCGGCGGCCTCCTAACCCCCGTGGCCACAAACGGCGCCATCCTAGGCGCGCTCTACGCCAAGCTGCTCGGCCTCGAGCCGGTCTCCTTCTACGCCATAGTGGGGGCAGCCGCGGCGCTCGCCGGCACCTATAAGTTGTTGCTCGCGCCGGCGGCCATGGCGGTCGAGATCTCCGGCGTGGGCTTCATGATACCGGCCCTCCTCGCGTCCGCCGTCAGCTACGCCGTTTCCCTGCCCGCCACGCTCTTCAAGTTCCAGCTCACGGGGTCGGCGAGGGAGGAGGCATTCCTCAGGAGGATCTACTCCAGGCTGAGGGGCAGCCAAGTCCTGTCCCGCATGAGGGTCTCGGACCTCATGGGACGCGCGATCCATCCACTGAGGTTGGAGGATCCGCTGAGGAAGGCCCTGGACCTCATGACGTCCGAGGGCGTCGACCGCCTTCCCGTGGTCGACGAAAGCGGGAGGCTCGTGGGGCAGCTATCCATCGACGACGTGCTGTGGTTGAGGGGCAGCCGCCTGGACGCGCCCGTGTCGTCCGCGCCGCTCACGAGCGCGAGCACGATATCCTCCGATGCCCCGCTCGAGGAGGCCATAGAGCGCATGCTGGCCTCCGGCGCCGACTCGCTCTACGTCGTAGCCCCGGATGGAACCCTGATGGGGGAGCTGGAAGGGATGGCGGTGGTGCGCGCCCTCATGGACCTCGTCTGAGGACCTCACAATCTCTTTGGAGAATCGAGCAGCAAGTTTCACGCCGTTTCGGCTGGAAATCTAAAATGTAAGAATTAACCCCTCATCGTTGTGTGGATAGTATCGTCTCATCGGGAAAGTTGCGCATATCTTCGTAAAGTTTATATTGCACTATGTGTAGATATCGATCGGAAATGGTCGAGTGGGAGGCATTCGACGTAAAGGCGAGGAAGAAGGTCAAGATAGTCAACCCGGAGATAAAGCAGCTGAAGAACGGCCGCTGGGCGGTCGTCGGCAAGAGCGCCGAGACCGGCATAACCGTCTTCAGGTTCCTGACGAAGGAGGAAGCGGAGAAATACGCCAAGAAGTGAGCGGCGCCGCTCCTCCAAGGTGAACATCAATATTTTTTCCTTGGTACTTTGCGATCCTATAACTTGAGCCCATCGACGGACCCGGATTCGGGCGGGATACTCTCGCGATTTGCTATGGACATTGTAATCACGGATCGGGGGCCTCGCAGTCGTATCTCTTCGTGGTTGTGCATCTTCGCGTCCTTCAGGTGCGCCCCATGGGGGTGGGCGCGCACGCAACTCCCCATGGAATCGGATCCAGGGAAGGATCGCCCCGTTTAGTAGGGCGATGGCGGACCTGGGCGGCACCCCGCGTGGATAGGACCGCCTTAGAGCCGGACCTGTGCGCCAGCTGGCGTGGGAGCACAGGTGCGGGCGGATCCCGAAGCCGATGACCCCTTTATGGGCTCCTGGCCTTATATTTGATGGACCGCTTAACTTTAAATATTAATAGGGCCGGTAGGGCTGTAATCGGGATTTCGATTGTCCGATCTCGACGTCGTGATCGTGGGTGCCGGCCCGGCCGGCCTCTTCGCCGCATACGAGCTCGCGACGCGCTCCAAGGGGAAGTTGCGGATCTCCCTGGTCGAGCAAGGCCTCGACGTCACCAGGCGCATCTGCCCGATGAACGTCCTGGCGGCGAGGGGAAAGAAGCCCGTCTGCGTAGGTTGTAGGCCGTGCCACATCATGAGCGGCGTCGGAGGCGCCGGCGCCCTGAGCAGCGGGACGATCAACCTGAGGCCCGATATAGGCGGGGACCTGGACAAGCTTGTGGGCAGCTGGGAGAGGGCGAACGAGCTCGTGCGCTACGTGGATTCCGTGTTCGTGAAGTTCGGCGCACCCAACCGCCTCTTCGTGCCCGACGAGGAGAAATCCAAGGAGCTCGAGAGGCTGGCGGCGAGCGCGGGGGCCCGCTTCATACCTGTGGCCCAGAGGCACATGGGGACTGAGAACACCCCCATGGTCATAAGGGCGATCACCGATTATCTCGAGTCGGCCGGCGTCACTCTCCTGACGTTGACGAAGGTCCACGACATACTCAAGGACGGCGGGAGCTATTCGATAATAACGAATCGGGGCGAGCTGAGGTCCCGCTACGTAGTACTCGCGCCCGGCCGCAGCGGGGCCGACTGGTTCTCCGAGCTCGCGAGGCGCCGCGGGATAGAGGTGGAGCCGGGGCCGCTGGACGTAGGAGTCAGGGTGGAGACGCCATCCTACGTCGCTGAGCCCGTCACGTCGGTGGTGAGGGATCCGAAGTTCATAATGTACACGAAGAAGTACGACGACAAGGTGAGGACCTTCTGCACGAACAAGGAGGGCTACGTCGTGGAGGAGTACTACGAGGACGGGACGGTCGGCGTCAACGGGGAGAGCTATGCGACCAGGGGCAGCCGCAACACCAACTTCGCCCTGCTGGTCACCGTGAAGCTGACGGACCCCCTGGAGGACACCATAGAATACGGGAGGTCGATAGCGAGGCTCGCGACCAGGTTGGGAGGAGGGAGGCCGATCCTGCAGCGCCTGGGCGACCTCGAGGCGGGAAGGCGCAGCACGTACTCCAGGATCGAGAGGAGCCTCGTGGAGCCGACCCTGAAGAACTTCACGGCCGGCGATATATCGATGGCCTATCCCTACAGGATCGTGGACGACCTGCTGGACGCCCTGGGGAGGCTCGACCTAGTGATGCCCGGCGTCGCCTCACCTCAGACCCTCCTCTACGCGCCCGAGATAAAGTACTACAGCGTGAGGGCCAAGGTCAACGCGGACCTCGAGACCACCCTCGAGGGGGTCTACGCGGCGGGCGACGGCGTGGGGCTATCGAGGGGGATAAACGGCGCGGCCGCGACCGGCGTTCTGGCCGCGCACGGCATATTGAGGAAGGAGGGCGTGGAGGTCGGCCCCAACTACAACCTGGTCCTCGAGGCCTGAGCGTCGGCCGAACGTCGATATCTTGAGTCCCCTGATCCTGAGGTCCACGGTGTACCCCGAGGACGCCAGTTCCTCCGCCACTTTCCGCAGCGCCGAGAGCTCCTTCAGGGCTGCGTCGGGGCGCAACAACGTGCGCCCGCCCAGCCTCCTCAGGTCGATCGACAGCGAGTTGCCCTCCAGGGATATCCAGACCTCGTTCCCGCCGTACCTGAGCCTTCCCTCCAGCTTCGTGTAGGCACTCGGCGCCTCGAACAATAGATCTTTATTCCCGGAGAGTATTCTAACCCTTAAGTTCACCCTCACGATCGCCGACCCCGACGGCCTTTAGCACGAGCCTTCCCCCGACGTCCCTCAGCTCCAGCTCGAGCCCCTCCGGGATCTTCATGCCGGTGGCGCTCTGAGTGGTAGTGGATATGAGGTTCACGACCTTCTCCAACAGCGCGTCGTCGACCTCCACGTCCAAGTTAATCGTTATCTTGGCCACGTCCAAGTTATGCCATCCTTATATAATAAACCTTGCTCCGCGGTTGGGCGTGTCCTGGCGGGTGTTCGACGACCTGAGCGCGAGGTACGACGCGTGGTACGAGCGGAACGCCATAATATACGAGGACGAGCTGGAGGCCGTGAGGGCGCTGGGCCTCCGCGGGTTGGGCGTCGAGGTCGGCGTGGGGACCGGGAGGTTCGCCGCGCCGCTCGGCGTCCCCCTGGGGATCGACGCGAGCGAACGCATGCTGCGCACCGCGGCCCTCAGGGGCGTCGAACCAGTGAGGGCCCTGGCGGAGGAACTGCCCCTCAGGGGCTCCTCCGTGGACTACGTACTCTTCGTGGTCACGCTGTGCTTCCTCGACGACCCGCTGGCCGCCCTCCGCGAGGCGGCGCGCGTGACGCGGCCCGGGGGATCGATCGCTGCCTGCGTGGTCCCCAGGGATAGCCCTTGGGGGATCTACTACATGTCGCGCGGCGGGCCGTTCTACTCGGCCGCCAAGTTCTACACCGTGGACGAGGTGTCGTCGATGATGCGCTCGGCCGGCCTAGTCCCCTCGCGCATCAGCTCCACCCTGAGCCGCGGCCCCCTGGACCCTCCGGCCAAGGAACAGCCGGGCGGCGATCCGAGGGCCGGATTCGTCTGCCTCAGCTCCCGGAAGCCCTAGCCCTGCGCAACACCTCCTCGATCCAATCGCTGTAACCCCACTCGCGGAGCCCGCTCAGCAGGGAGTCTAGGTAAGCGCTCGACGGCTGCACGAACTTCCGCCTATCGAGCATCACGTAAGTGTACGCGTTGACCTTCCCCAGACCCTCCACCTCCACCTCCACGTGCAGCCTCCTGGCCACCAAGGGCACTCCCTCGTACTTGTCGAGCTGGCTCGCCCCGCCCTCGTCTATCAGGTAGGCGACTCCAGGGACGCTAGCCCCCTCGCGTTCCACTATGTCCAGGACTCCGCACCCCCACACCTTCGAGTACGAGAAGAAGCCCGCGTCGTACCCCCTGAGCACCGCGCGCCTCGCGTCCTTCCAGCGGCCCACTATCCTCCTCATCCTCCTGGTGCTGACGTTGCTCCCGAACGCGAAGTACCAGAGGTCGCCCGCCATGATCCCACCGCCGGATGTTGATGCCCTTGCCTCAACGCTTATCTTTTTTACCTCATTAGGATGGGCGTGGACCGCGAATATCTGGTGGGAAGGGGGTTCCTCTACGCGGATTACGCGCCGAGGTTCCAGCGCCAGTATAACTATAGGCCAAGGTCCCTCTCGCTCAGGATCTCGATAGACGTCGATGGCCGCTCGATAAGGGGGTTGGCGAGCTACGACCTCGAGTCGTGGGGGCCGCTGGAGTTCGACGCCGTCGAGATGAAGATCCTGGGGGTCTCCGTGGACGGTTCCCCCGCGGATTTCCACTACGATGGCAAGGTCCTGGCGATCAGCGCGCCCCCTGGGGCGCACTCAGTCGCGATAGAGTACCAGGCCGCCCCGCGCAAGGGCCTCTACTTCGTGGAGAGGAAGGGGAAGACGTTCGTGTGGAGCCACGGGGAGACCGAGGACAACAGGTACTGGATACCGCTGCCCGACTCGCCGTACCTCAAGTTCCCGACGGAGGTTGCGGTGGAAGCGCCCGCCTGGATGACCGCGGTGTCGAACGGCTCCCTGGTCGGGACGCGCGACTTGAGCGGCCGCAGGGAGTGGACGTGGAGGCTCGACCGCCCCCATTCCCCGTACCTAATAGCGGTGGCCGCCGGGGACTTCGAGGTCATCAGGGAGGAGTGCGGCGGCGTGCCGCTCGAGTATTACGTCCCGAGGGATATGGCCCAGTACGCCAAGTTCAGCTTCCATCGCACGTGCGACGCCCTGAAGTTCTTCGAGGAGTACACCGGAATCAAGTATCAATGGCCGAACTACAAGCAGGTAGTGGTCCCGGAGTTCATCTACGGCGGCATGGAGAACACTACTGCCACGTTCCTGATGGATTACACCATACACGACGAGCACGCCCACTGCCCCGGCTCTAGGTTTCCGTGCCCCGGCTCGGAGGACTACACGTCGGATCCGCTCGTGGCCCACGAGCTGGCCCATCAGTGGTTCGGGGACCTCGTGACGACGGAGGACTGGCCGCACATATGGCTCAACGAGTCCTTCGCGACGTTCATGGAGGCCCTCTACGAGAGACATGCGCTGGGGGAGGACGAGTTCAGGTACACGCTCTACAGGTGCCTCAGGACTTACCTATCGGAGTACAAGGACCGCTACGCGCGCCCCGTGGTGTTCAGGATCTATAGGGATCCGGAGGAGCTCTTCGACGCCCACAGCTACGAGAAGGGATGCCTGATCCTCTGGCACCTGGCGAACGTGGTGGGCGAGGACGCCTTCAGGACCGCCATAAACAAGTATTTGGCCGCGCGCGCCTTCGAGCCGGCCTCGACGGACGATTTGAGGCGCTTCCTAGAGGACTCTTCGAGGAGGAGGCTCGACTGGTTCTTCCACCAGTTCCTGGAGTCGTCGGGCCACCCGGCGATCCGCTACTCCTGGGAGTACGACGCTGCCTCCGGCTGGCTCACGCTCAAGGTGGAACAGGTCCAGGGCGAGGACTCCTACCCCGCGTACTGGCTGGACCTGGAGGCCCTAATATGCACCGATCGCGGGGAACGCAGGACGAGGATCAGGCTGCGCGATAGATACGCGGCCCTCCAGGTGCAGCTGGACGGGAAGCCTAGGTGCGTGTGCATCGACCCGGAGTTCAGGGCGTTCATCGAGAGGAGGCCTCAGAAGGGGCTCGAGGACGCGATAAACGAGCTCTCATCGCCCTACCTGGCCTGCAGGCTCGAGGCCGTGGCGGCCCTCCAGGACGACGGCAGCAACAGGGCCGTGGAGGCCCTCGCCGGGGCCCTGACCTCCGACGGCTTCTGGGGGGTTCGCGCCGAGGCCGCGAGGGCGCTGGGCAGGATAGGGGGAGAGGCCGCGCTGAACGCCCTCCTATCGTCCCTGAAGTCCGAGGCGCATCCGAGGGTCAGGCAGGCGGTGGCGGAGGCCCTGGGATCCTTCAGGGCGGAGCCCCGCGCCGCGGAGGCGCTCAAGTCGTTGCTCCTCGACGCCGGGGAGAGCTACTACGTGAGGGCCAGGGCCGCGTCCTCCCTCGGGCGCGCTGGGGGCGAGCAGTACCTGCAGGTGCTGCTCGACGCGCTGAGCTACGGAGGCCACAACTGGTCCATAACGGTCGGCGCGATAGAGGGGTTGTCGAAGGTGGGCGGCCCCCAGGCTCTCTCCGCGATATTGAGGGAGACCGAGCGCGGGAACGACACGCTCGTGAGGGCCGCCGCCGCCCGCGCCTTGGGCGCCTTCCCCGACAGCCCCCAGGCCCTGGAGAGGGTCCGCGAGCTCCTCAGGGATCCCTTCTTCAGGGTCAGGAGGGCCGCGGTGGAGGCCGCCGAGCGCCTGGCCAGCCCGAGGCTACTGGACGCGCTGGACGAGGCCTCCTCGAAGGACGTGGACGGCAGGATAAGGAGACTCTCCAGGGACGTCGCCAGGAAGATAAGGGAGGCGATGGAGAGGGGCGCCGAATACGAGAGGCTGCGCGAGGAGGTGGACAGGATCCGCGAGGAGCAGAGGCGCCTTGAGGACCGCCTCAGCAGGTTAGAGCGCGCTGATCGATGATCGCCCGGGGGGATCGACGATATGAGGAGGGGCCTCGAGCAGGTGGCTCTGAGACCCACTCCTCCGTATAGGGTGACCCCTCACCTGGAACGCTACTGCCCGAGCGGCGAGCCCATGCCCTCGTGCCTCTACGATAGCCCGTCCAGAAGGTGGGCGGCCCTCGTCAGGCTAGACGGCTACGATGGCCCCCTCGCGGTCCTCGTGTCGTCGGAGGGGCAGAACCCGGTCCTCCAAATGTTCGTCGAGGACGACCTGGATCGCGGGCTGAGGGAGAGGGCGCGGTCGGTCGCCAGCTGGGTCTTCGCCGTCGACGTCGACTACATGGACTTCATCTCCAGGACCGCGGCCACGCCGCTTCACGCGATCGCCTGGCGGGGCTTCGGGCTGCGGCCGACCAGGGCGATCGGGGTCTACGAGGCGCTGCTGATGTCCATAGTGTGGGGGCAGGAGAAGTCCTCGAGGGCCCTCGCGGCGCTCGTGCGCAGGACGGCTAGCTCCAGGTCCTCGTCGGCGGGGCAGTTCTACGGGTCCCCGGACCCCGACGCCGTGCTCTCCCTCGGGCTCGATGGCCTGAAGTCCCTCGGCTTCTCGCAGCAGAAGGCAGAGGCGGTGCTGGAGGTGGCCGAGGCCCAGAGGTCCGGCTCGCTTCCACCGCTTTCCGAGGCGTCCGAGAACCCGCGCAAGGCCGCGAGGGCCTTCGCGGAGCTCAAGGGCATAGGGAAGTCCATGGCGGAGGTCGCCGCCTCGCTGGTATCTAGGAGGCCGTGGGGGGGCGTGTCGGCGGAGACGGTGGCGCGCGCCCTGAAGGAGAGGCTCGGCTTGAACTACGACGCGAGGGACCTGGAGGCCCAGTTGGGCGAGTACGTCGGTCTGATATACTATCTGCTGGAGAACTCGGAGCGGGGATCGTCGAGCGAATGATGCGAATCGGTTCTATTCCCTCCTCCGGAAGCCGTCCGAAACGCAGCAATCCTTAATATATACTCGGTTTCCTTACCGCACGGGAAGGGAAACGAACATGGGAGATATCGTTGTGGACGAGAAGGACAGGGTGATCATCGAGAGGCTCAAGGCGAACGCCAGGAGCTCGTACGGCGAGATAGCTAAGGACCTGGGCATGAGCGACGTCGCGGTGATGAAGAGGATAAGGAAGCTCGAGGCGGAGGGGGTCATAAAGAAATACACGATAATCGCGGACGACAGGAAGGTCGGCTACGGCGCGGTCTCCATAACCGGCCTGGACGTGGATCCGGAGCACCTATTCGAGGTCTCGTCCGCGCTAAAGGGTAAGCCCTACGTCAAATACCTGGCGATAAGCTCCGGCGATCACGAGATAATGGCGATCATCAAGGCCAGGGACAACGAGGAGCTCGCAAGGTATCACGAGGAGATATCCTCCCTCCCGGGCGTCAGGAGGATATGTCCCTCGATGATACTCGACGTGTTGAAGTTCGAGGAGATCTGAGGACCGCCTGGCGCGACGCTTATCAGACGCGCACGCGCACGCCCGGCGTGCTCAAGGTGGCCGTGGCCCAGATATCGCCGGAGGGCACTAAGGAGGAGAACGCGGAGAAGGTGATGTCATTCATGGACAAGGCCCGCGGCGCGGACGTGCTGGTGTTCCCTGAGTACTCGCTGGGGGCTAGGTTGGAGCTGGCCGATAGGTTGGCGGAGCCCCCGGACGGGCCGCTCATGAGGCGCTTGGCCGCCGCCGCGAGGGCGCGCGGGATCACCGTCTTCATGGGGTTCCTGGAGGAGGCGGAGGGCGGCCCGTTCAACTCGGTGGCGTTCATCAGCGGCGGCGAGGTCGCCGTCGTGCACCGCAAGGTCCTGCTGTTCGACGCGTTGGGCTCCAACGAATCGCGCTACGTCAGGCCGGGCGACCTGCCGCTCTCCCTCGTGGGGCTCGGCGACTTCACCGCGGGGGTGGCCACGTGCTTCGAGCTCAGGTTCCCCGAGATATTCAGATCGCTGGCGCTGGCCGGGGCGGACCTCTTCGTGGTGCCCTCCGCGTGGTACGCGGGCCACCTGAAGGAGGAGCAGTGGCTCGTGAGCGCCGCGTCCAGGGCCATGGAGAACGTGGCCTACTTGGTGGCGGCGGACAGCGCGCACCGCGCGTTCGTCGGGAGGAGCCTCGTGGTGAACCCCTGGGGACACGTCGAGTTGGACCTGGGGAGGGGGGAGAAGCTGGCCGCGTGGACGATATCCAAGGAGGAGGTGGAGGAGGCCCGGAGGGCGCTTCCCCTCCTCGACATCGCGGGTCGCCGCGGGGCGTCATGGCCCGTGAGGCGCCTCGACCTCTGAGCTGCGCCCTCCCCTCGCCTCCCTCAGCACCGCCCTCCCCCCTTCGACCTCCAGGTCCGCTATCCTGCGCACGCGCTCGACCCCGGGCGTGCCGGCCTCTGCCACTATGAAGGCGGCCAGCTTGATCTCGTGTCCTCCCTCCAGCTCCCTCAGCAGCCCGTGGACGGATCCGTCGTAGATCCCCCCGAGGACCGCGAGGCGCCTCTCGCCCGCGCCATCCCGGGCTAACCTCGGGGGGACGTATGCCTTGAGCCCCAGCCTCTGGGCCATGACGATCCCTGCGGTCGGGCAACCGCCAGCGACGACCGCCGCGTCCGCGATGCGTCTATCGTACCCCCTGAGCAGGGCGGTCGCCGAGAGCGAGAGCAGCAGGGGGTCGGGCGGAGGGACGCACTCCCTCAGGGGCGATAGGTCCGGGTGGTCCTCGAACATCGCCCTCAGGGCGTCCCAGAGGGCGTCGGCCAGGGGCCCATCCCAGATATAGTTGTGGAAGCACGACCACTTGCCCGTGTGGCAGGTGTTGCCGGCCGGCAGCGCCAGGTAGAACACCGCATCGTAGTCGCAGTCGGCCGTCACGTCCATCACCCTGAGAACGTTCCCCGACGTCTCGCCCTTCATCCAGATCCTGCGCCTGCTCCTGGAGTAGAAGTGCGCGAACCCGGTCTCGATCGTCAACTCGATCGCCTTGCGGTCCGCGTAGCCCAGCATCAGGACCTCCCCGCTCACCGCGTCCTGGACGACCACTGGCACCAGCCCTCCGCCCTTCTCGAAATCCAGGAGGTCGAGCAGCTCGCGCAACGCGCGAGGTAACCCGCGGTTGAAGATAAGCGAAGCGTCGACGCTCGGCCGCTATGCGCACGAAGTTGCGCAGGACCACGGATCCGGGGCCGTCGCTCCTCTCGGGGTGGAACTGTGTCCCGTAGAGGGGTGGCGACTCGAGCGCCGCCACGAACTCCTGCCCTTCGTAGTCCGCGGCTGAGCAGACGAAGTCGCCGCGGACGTCCGTGTTCGCGTAGCTGTGGACGAAGTAGACGTAGCTCCCCTCCTCCACGCCCTCCATCAGCCTGCAGTCCCTGACGTGCCGTATCCTAGTCCACCCGATGTGCGGGAGCTTCCTGGCCCTCAGCTTCGTCACCCTGCCCCGCAGCAACCCCAAGCCCTCCGATCCGCCCCACTCCTCGCTCCACTCGAAGAGCAACTGCATGCCGAGGCATATGCCGAGCACCGGCGTCCCGGCCTCCACCAGCTCCAATATCTTATCCCTGTGCGGCCTCAAGCGTTCCATCGCGGGCGCGTACGCGCCGACTCCCGGGAGGACCAGCGCGTCGTATCCCTCGGACGGCGCCTCTATTATCTCGGGGGCCGCGCCCGCCCTCCTGAGCCCGGCGGCCACGCTGAAGACGTTCCCCACCCCGTACTTCACTATGCCTATCCTAGGGATCCTCCCCTTCATCCCCACCTGCCTCCGGCATGCGCCTTTCCAGCTCGGCCCTCAACCCATCCAACCCGACCCCGGTCATGGCCAGGAGCACGAGCACGTGGTACACGAGGTCGGCGGCCTCCTCGGCCACGCCCTCGCCCGTCAGGGCCGCCACCATGAGCTCCGCCGCCTCCTCTCCGACCTTCCTGGCCACGTACCCCATTCCGCGCCTCGCCAAGCTCGCCGTGTAGCTTCCCTCGGGCATCTTCTCCAGCCTGTCGAGTATTATGCCGTAGAGCTTGTCGAACGTGTCGCAGCTCAAAGCCTCACCTCCACGCCGTTGGCCGCCAGATAAGCCTTGAGATCGCGCACGGTGAGTTCCCCGTAGTGGAACAGCCCGGCGGCGAGCGCCGCGTCCGCGCCCGCCATGAACGCCTCCAGGAAGTGCCGCGGGGCTCCGGCCCCCCCGCTGGCTATCACGGGCACGTCGACCGCGGATGCCACGGCCGCCGTCAGCTCCAGGTCGTATCCTAGCTTCGTCCCGTCCCTGTCGATGCTGGTCAGGAGTATCTCGCCGGCGCCGAGGGACGCGGCCCTCCTGGCCCACTCAACGGCGTCCATCCCCGTCGGCTCCTTCCCGCCGACCACGTACACCTCCCAGGACCCGGGGCCCCTCCTCCTCGCGTCTATCGCCACCACCACTGCCTGGCTTCCGTACTCGCGGGCCGCCCTGCCGATCATGGACGGCTCCCTGACGGCCGCGGTGTTCACCGAGACCTTGTCAGCGCCCGAGTCCAGCAACCTGCCGAAGTCCTCGAGGCTCGAAACCCCCCCACCCACCGTGAACGGTATCGTTATGGATCCCGCTACATCGCGTATGAGGCCGTAGAGCGGCTTCCTCTGCTCCTCCGTCGCGGATATGTCCAGGAACACGAGCTCGTCCGCGCCGTCCTCCTCGTACGCGGAGGCCAGCTCCACGGGGTCCCCCGCGTCCCTCAGGTCCCTGAAGCGCACGCCCTTCACGACGCGTCCCCCCTTCACGTCGAGGCAGGGTATGATCCTCTTGGACGGCGTCGACGACACCTCCCGGCCGCCTCGATGGCCTCCCTCAGGTCCAAGGCCCCGCTGTAGATGGCCATGCCCAGCACCGCGCCGTCCGCCCCGGCGCGGCACAGCTCCTCCACGTCCTTCACCTTCGCTATTCCCCCCGCGTAGACGACGATCTTCCTCGTGAGGGACCTGATGGCGTTGAACCTCCTCAGGTCGGGGCCCCCCATCGTCCCCTCGACGTCCACCTGCGTGTATAGGTAGCCTACCACCGGCATGCCGTCCAGGATCCGCACGGCCTCCTCCGGCGTGACGTCGCTCTCGGACCTCCAGCCGCCGCGCACCACGCGCCCGCCGCGCTCGTCTATGGCCGCCATCACCGGCCCCCTGGAGGCAGCGGCCTCGAGGAAGGACGGATCGAGCGTCCAGGCGGAGCCTATCACGACCCTCTCGGCCCCGGCGGAGAGCGCTGCCTCCACGTCGTCGAGCGTCCTGAGCCCGCCCCCGTACTGCACCCTCAGCCCGAGGTCCTTCAGGTCGCGGAGCACGCCCATGTTGACGGGCCTCCCGGCCTCCGCGCCGTCCAGGTCGACCACGTGAACCCACCTGGCCCCGGCCTCCGCCAAGCGGCGCGCGAGGTCCACCGGATCGCCCAGGACGAGGCCGGTCCCCCTGACCCCGCGCACCCTCTTCACGGCCCTCCCGGCCTCCAGGTCTATTGAGGGCATCACCTCCATCAGGGCATCAACCTCTCTATGTTGAGGGCCACGATGTCCCGCGCACCCCTCCTGCGCAGCTCCACGACCAGCGAGGGCACGTCCTCCGCGGGGACGGCCGCCATCACCTCCCACATCGGCACCTCCGACTGGATCCTCGCCACCATAGGACCGCTCATCGCCGGCAGCACCGATAGGACCGCCCTCAGGCTCTCCTCCGGCACGTTCATCAGGAGCAGCTTGCGCCCCTTGGCCGTTATAACGCTCCTGATCGATTCGACGACCTTGTCCGCGACGTCGCGCTTCGCCCCCCTGGAGGGGCCGCCTATGAGGCGCGCGGAGGTCTCCAGGATCGTGTGTATCGGCTTGAGGCCGTGGAGCGCCAGGGTCGCGCCCGTGGACATCACGTCCACTATCGCGTCGGCCGCCCCCAGGATCGGCATGACCTCCGCCGCCCCGCTGATCTTCACGACCTCCACGTCCATCCCGATGCCGCGGAAGAAGCTCTCCGTCAGCCTCACGAACTTCGTGGCCACGCGCACGCCCCGCGGCAGCTCTTCCACGGATCTTATCCCGGAACCCTCCGGGACCGCCAGGACCACCCGCGCCCTGCCGAACCCCAGGTCGAGCAGCTCCTCCACCTCCTCCCCCGACTCCACCACGAGGTCGTGTCCGGTTATTCCGAGGTCGGCCGCCCCCGCCGCCACCACGCCCGGTATGTCCTCGGCCCTCACGTAGACTATGTAGACGTCCTCCAGGTTCGTGGGCGTCACCAGGCTGCGCGAGCCCGGATCGTATAGGGGATCTATACCGGATTCCCCCAGCAGCCTGAGCGCCGGCGCGCGGAGCCTGCCCTTGTTAGGTACCGCTATCCTCAGGCGCCCGTTCAACACGTCGGAGGGGGTTATGAACTACCATCGACCCAGCGGACCCCGCGTCCATTATTAAACTTAACTGCGATCGTCCGAGAGCAGGGACGAGAGCACCGATTGCGCGTCCTCCTCGCCCGAGGTCTCCAGGAGCAGGCGCCCGCTCTTATAGTAGTAAACCACGCGGCATCCCATGTATTCGCCGCTGTAGAAGAGGTCCTCGAAACCCTCGAAGCCAGAGAGTTTGCCCCTGAGGATCTCCAGGACCTCGTCCCTCTTATCCCATTTGACCAAGGCCAAGTAGGAGTCCGACGTGCAGCTCCTCTTGACGCCCATCAAGTAATCGTCCGCCTTCACGGCCGAGGAGCGCGGGAACCTTATATTTAAACCTTATATTATTTTTCTTTCACAATCTCGGCGTCAACAGCGCGGTGAGCCCCGCGCGGGACATGAGATCGGAGAGCAGCGACTTCGCCTCCTCCGCCAGCTCGCCCTCCAGGACCTCGAGCTGGGTCGCGGCCATGCCGGACACCACCAGGCTCCTGGCCTCGGACTCGCTGAGCCCCCTGCTCCTCAGGTAGAATAGCTGCTCCTCGTTCGGCTTAGCTTCGAACGAGTGGTGCCTCGCCTCGACGACGTCCCCGGTGTGCACCTCGAGCATCGGGACCGCGTACCCGCGCGACCCCTCGCCCATGAGCGCAACGCCGGCGGTGAACGACGTCCTGCTGCGCTTGGCCGACTCCTTTATCCTAGCGATGCCCCTGACCACCACGTACCCGTTCTCCAGCGCGATCCCCACGGACGTGGCGTAGCTGGAACTGTCCTCGCCCAGGTGGTCTATCCCTAGGAAGCGGTCCGCCCTGGCGCCGCCCGGCGACATCACGAACGCGCCGGCCCTGAGGCTGGATGATGCCCCCAGCACAACCCTGTCGTCCTGGCGGTACATGGCGCTGCCGATCCCCATCAGAAGGTAGCTGAGCCTGGATCCATCGCCGACCGCGGCCGCCAGCCCCGAGGCGGCCGGGGAGGCGGCGTCTGGGCTGGCGTAGACGAGCACGTTGGCGGAGGATCCGGAGCCCATGACGAGCTCCACGAACGACGAGTCCATCTGGCCGCGCGCGGCGCCCACCTCCACCTTGAGGTCCAGCGACGCGCCGGGCTCCACCACTATCACGGAGTGCCTGGACGCCACCCTTCCGCACCCCGCGTCGCGGGGCGCGATCGAGATGGACGCCCTCCCCCTGACGAGGATCGATCTGTACTTGCCGAGCGCGGCGTAGTGCGCCGCGATCAACCTGGACTCCTCCCGCGGGAGGAGGGAGCCCGCGCGCACGTCCGAGTCGGCCACCTCCCCCTCGACGTCGTAGGAGAACCCGTCCTCCGCGCACCTCGTGAGCCCCGCTAGGAAGCCCTCATAGGCCCCCCAATCCGTGTAGTGCTTGACCGTCGGCGAATCGGACGTGCGCTGGTACGCCAGCCCCTCGAGCCTCGAGACCTCAGCCGACCCCGCCCACCTCCGAGAACTCCACCTGTATCACCTTAGTCAGGACGCTGACGTACTCTATTGGCAGGTTCTGCATCACGCCCTGCAGGAAGCCCAGCACGACGAGGCTCTTGGCCTCGGACTCGCTGAGCCCCCTGCTCCTCAGGTAGAATAGCTGCTCCTCCGTCAGCCTGCTCGTCGTCGCCTCGTGGGACGCGCTCGCCGTTGGTTCCTCGAGTTGCACGTGGGGGTACGTGTGGGCCTTGCTCCTCTCGTCCATTATCAGGGAGCTGCACTCGACGTGGCTGAAGCTGTTGGTGGCGCCCCTCAATATCCTGACGAGCCCCCTGTACACGTTGACGCCGCCCGCGTTGCTGACGCTCTTCGAGACTATCGAGCTCCTGGTGTCGGGCGCGGCGTGTATGACCTTGGAGCCCGTGTCCTTTATGTAGGGCCCATTCGCGACGCCGACCACGATGTTGCTCGTCTTGGCGCCCCTCCCCCTGAGCACAGTGGAGGGGTACGTGTAGGTTATCTTGCTGCCGATGCTCCCCTCGATCCACTCCACCGTGGCGTCCTCCTCCGCCAACGCCCTCTTGTTGTTGAAGTTGATGACGTTCCTGCTCCAGTTCTGGACCGTTATGAAGTTCACCCGGGAGCCCTTCATCGCGTGTATTTCCACCATCCCGTCGTGGAAGCTGTACTTCTTTAACATGGGCGCGGAACACCCCTCTATGAAGCTCAGCTCGCTGCCCTCGTCCGCCACTATGAGCGTGTGCTCGAACTGCCCCTCCAGGGATCCGCCTA
>CAYFJD010000002.1:10068-20388 GCA_964343285.1 uncultured Nitrososphaerales archaeon | reverse complement strand
ACATCGACCCACGCGATAGTTGGCCAGGTGACGATGGGCCTCGCGACGGACCTCACCGGGGCATATGGGGCCCTTGGCGAGCAGATCCTCTGGGGTACCCAGCTGGCCGCGAGTCAGATAAACTCACATGGCGGGATATATCTGGCCGACGGCCCCAACGGTCCCGGCAACTACACGATAAACGTAGTGTGGACCGATGACCAGACGAGCCCAAGCGTCGGGCCGTCCGCGCTGCTCCAGCTCTACACCACGTATCACCCGGCGGTGGTCATCGGCTCCATCGCCACAATAGTCGTGGACGCGGAGCTTCCCGTCATCCAACAGTACAACGTAGTCTACTTCTCGCAGGCGGCCCAGACCCTTACGCTGACCGTATCCCAGAACTTCACGCCGCTCCTGGACCACGCGACGATCTTCCACGACGAGGACACCGCGTACTACTTCGGCTGGCTCACCGTGGAGTTCCTCCTGAGCTACAAGGACCAGATAAGCCCCAACGGGCCCATGCGCGTCGGGGCCGTCACGTACTCCAACAACCCGGTCTTCGTGCAGGAGGAGATGGGCGGCATAGAGGCGGCGATAAACTACTACAACGCGCAGAACGAGATACAGATAGTTGACGTGGAGTCCGTCCCGAGCCCGGCCTCCACGGATCTGCAGCCCACGCTCACCAAGTTCGCCCAGGAAGGGGTCAACGTGATAATAACTGGGCTCACGCCGCCATCCGCGACCGCGCTCGTCCAGCAGGCGGTGGACTTCCCGCAGCTCAAGGGCGTGACCACCATATTATGGACTCCGGAGGACGATCCCAGCTGGTACGCAACCATTAACGGGCCCGACGCGAACTACCTGAACCTATTCATATTCTCCAACTTCCCCACGATGGCCAACGTCTCCGTGCAGTCCGTAAATGACATGTGGCAGTACTACAGGAACGCGTACAGGGCTTACACCGGGAAGCCCCTCAGCGCGATTGGGTCCTTCGGGATAGACAGCGCCTACATAGCGGCCGCGGGCCTCCAGCTCGCGGGGAGCACCAACTCGAGCGCACTCGTGAGCGCCCTCGAGTCGCTCAAGCTCTCTCAGATACCGTGGCCCCTGGCTAACGTCTACACGCCGTTCGAGCCCGGCGACACGATATTCGGGCCCGCCTCATCCGGCGTGTTCTGGCACTCCACCAACCAGACCATAGTGTTCATGCAGATACGCTACAACCCCAGCACCAACAGCATATCCACGCCGGTCGTGTGGCCTCCGCAGTACGCGACCGCCCAGCCCGTGTGGCCCACGTCCTGATAGTAGTTAGAATATTAAAATTTTTATAATTTATTGTGCACTGGGCGCCGAGCGTGCGGCGGGCGGGATTCGAACCCGCGATTGCTGGCTTGGAGGGCCAGCGTCCTAGTCCAGGCTAGACGACCGCCGCGGCGCCGCTTGGCGCTCCGTTGCCTTTAAGCGTTAACCTGCGCGCATCGCGCGCCTCTCGACCTCATATACTAGGCGGCACGCCAGGAGGCTCGCGCTGTAGGGGGTGCGATCGAGCGAGACGTGCTCCGGGAATAGCTCCAGGACTTGGGGGGAGAAATCGCCCGCCGGGAACCCGCCTATGCCTACCAGGGGGTTGCGCGCGGCCTCTACGCGCGCGGCCAGCTCCTCCATCCGCGCGCGGACGCCCTCCTCCCTGAGGAGGATCGCCAGGTCCGGCGAGAGCGAGTCGAGCAGCTCCTTCAGGGACATCCTCCTCATGGAGACGAGAACCCTGTCCGGCGCCTCTACGCGGCCCTTCCTGTAGAGGTCCTCCAGCAGCCCGACGAACCTGTGGTAGGATCTGGGCAGGCGAACTCCGGGTCCTATCTCCACGATCATGCCGTCGCGCGTCTGCACGTAAAGGGAGAGCAGCCCCGCCTTATAGAGCGGCGAGTCCACCGCGTCCAGCAGCACGTGGTAAGCTATGTCCGGCCTCCCCCTCTTGTACGCCTCCTCGAGCCCCTTCATGGCCGCGTGGTGGTAACTTCTATCGAGCAGGACCTCGGTCGGGGCCAAGCCCCTCCTTTCGGCGTACTTCCTCACCGATGGGTGGTTCGCTATGCCGCGCGGGACCAGCTCGATCGCGGCCTCCACGACGACGAGGGCGAGCCTGTCCACACGCCGCTTCGGCTTCCGAATAATATTATAAATGCTGGGCCGGCCTCGGGCCGTTCGTGGCGCGCCGCGAGCTGGCCCGCGAGCTGGCGCTGAGGGCTATCTACGCTTCGTTCTCCTACGGCGGGGAGGCCGGCCGCCTCCTGGCGAGGTACGCCAAGGAGCTGCTGGAGGGGGCGAACGCCAGAAAGCCGTACGAATATAGGCTGGTGTTCTGCAGGAAGTGCAAGGAATACTCGCCCGTGGGGGTTTCGCGCAGCGTCAGGCTCAGGAGGGGATCCCTGGTCTTCCACTGCGCGGTCTGCGGCGCGACGTACAGGAGGCCCTACAAGGGGTCGAGGGCCCTCCGCGGCGCCGGGCCTCGCAAAGCCTAATATGCCCCTCCTTGTGGACCATCGCCAGATTGCCGACCGCCTACGACGTTCCGCCGGACGTCCTGATAAGCAGGTTGGCGAAGTACCTAAGGCAGCAGTTCCCAGAGATCAAGCCGCCCGAGTGGGCCATCTACGTCAAGACCTCCAGCGATAGGGAGAGGCCGCCCGCCGAGAGGGATTGGTGGTACACGCGCTGCGCTTCGATCCTGCGGAAGATCTACCTGCACGGCCCCTTGAGCATCAAGGATCTGCAGTCGGAGTACGGCGGCAGGAAGAAGCGGCGGGTGGCGCCCGGACACCACGTCGACGCCGGCAGCTCGATAATCAGGCACGTGCTCCACCAGCTCGAGGCGGCCGGGCTGGTCGAGAAGACGCCGCGCGGCAGGGTCGTAACTTCCAAGGGAAGGAGCGTCGTGGACGCCGTGAGCACCGAGATTTTCGAGGAAATGGTTAAGAGCGATCCCGAGCTGGCCAAGATAATGGGTGCTGGGGGTAATGAGCTGGGATCAGCGTAAGGACTCGCAACCCGGTGCCGAGGAGCGCGCGAAGGAGCGCGCCCTCAGGGAGCAGTACTTGCGCCTGTTCCTCACCTCGGACGCCAGGGAGAGGTTGGCGAACGTCAGGATGGTCAGGCCCGAGGTGGCGGATCAGGTCGAGAACTACATATTGCAGCTGGGGCTCTCGGGAAAGATCCGGCGCCCCATCGACGACGAGGAGCTGAGGGAGATACTCGCGAAGCTGACCCCCCAGCAGAGGGAGATAAGGTTCAGGTTCATCTAGGAGGTGGTGACATGAGCAGCCACAAGACGTCCGGGGAGAAGATCCGCTACATGGCGTACCTGAAGTCGAACAGGCCGCCGCCCGCCTGGGTCATCATTAAGACGAAGAGGAAGGTCGTGCGCAGCCCGGCCCAGAGGAACTGGCGCACGAAGAAGCTGGACATATGAGGTGGTCGCCTTGAGCCAGGTCGAGCGCGAATACGTCGTGCCGCTCGGCAGGGCTTGGATCGCGGCGGAGTACAGGCGCGCGGAGAAGGTCGTGCAGATGATAAGGCGCTTCGTGGCGCGCCACATGAAGACGAAGCCCGAGCTGGTCAAACTGGACCCCTCGCTCAACGAGCTGATCTGGTCCAGGGGCATACGGGCTGATTGGCGGAGGTTGAAGGTGAAGGTGGTAAAGGAGGAGGAAACGTACCGCGTCCTGCCCTCCTAAAGGGAAAGATCCATGGAAATTCACCGCGTCCTGATCTTCAACAATCCGAACGTGGGTCTTTACGCCAGGGCCGATGGGGAATTCCTCCTGCTGCCGACCGACGTCCCGGCCGAGAAGGGGAAGCGCCTGGCGGGGCTGATGGGGTGCTCCCCGCTGGGGGTCTCGATAGCGGGCACGAGGCTCATAGGGCCCCTCCTCGTGATGAACAAATACGGGATATTGGTGAGCTGGACGGCGGACGAGGAGGAGCTGTCCGTCCTGAGGAAGGCGATGCCGGGCAGGGTCGTCGAGCGCTTCCGCTCCAAGATGACCGCCGTGGGCAACCTCCTGGCGGCCAACGACAAGGGCGCGGTGGCGTCGGACCTGCTCGGTCCCTCGGAGCTGTCCCAGGTCAGGGACGTGTTGAACGTGCAGGTTGAGCGCATGAGCATCGCCGGCTTCCACCAGGTTGGGGCGGTCGTGGCCGCGAACAATTCCGGCGCGCTCGTGCACCCGATGGCGAGCGACGAGGAGCTCTCTAAGGTGTCCGAGGTCCTGGGGCTGAAGGAGATCGACAGGGGGACGCTGAACGGGGGGGTTCCCTTCGTGTCGTCCGGCATCGTCGTCAACGATAGATCCGTCCTCGTCGGCTCTAGGACGACCGGCCCGGAGCTCTTCATACTGAGCAAAGTCTTTAAGGACGACCGAGCACCGGGCTCCTCACGTGAGCGATCAGGAGCTGCTGACCCTAGCCTACAGCGCGAGGATCCTACGGGACTACTTGAGCGAGCTGGTGCAGCGCGAGACGCTGATATCCAGGCTGATAGCGGAGCACAGGGCGGCCCTCGACTCGCTGAACAACCTCCCGAGCGGGGAGGGCGAGGTGGAGTGCATGATGCCCCTCGGGGGAGGCGTCAGCGTGCCGGCCAGCGTGAGCGGCTCCGCGAAGTACCTGGTGGCGGTGGGCGCCGGCGTCTTCGTGAAGAAGGACAAGAACTCCGCGATGGAGTTCCTCAACAGGAGGTTGCAGGAGCTGGAGGCCGCGCTGAAGGAGGTGGCTGCCCAGAGGGAGAAGGTCGAGGAGGAGCTGGCGAAGCTGGAGAGCCAGCTCAACTACCTGTACCAGCAGGGGGGCTCGGCGGGGAGCGCGTGATGTTCGGCAAGCTCAGGGAGGCGCTGTCGGCCCTCAGGGAGGGCCTGCTCACTAAGGAGCTCGGGGAGCGCGAGGTATCGGAGATACTGGAGGACCTCAAGTGGCGACTGATAGAGGGGGAGGTCGCCCTGGACGCGGCCGAGGGGCTGGAGGCCGCCCTGAGGGACGCGCTGACGGGCGCCAAGGTCAGGCGCGGCCACAGGGAGGACGTGGACGCCAGGATAAGGGAGGTCCTCCTCTCCTGGCTCAGGCCGCTGGAGGCGCCCCCCCTCGAGGACGTCGTCAGGCGCAACAGGCCCTACGTCATGGTGTTCCTGGGCGTCAACGGCGGGGGCAAGACGACCACCGTGGCGAAGGTAGCATACACCCTCAAGTCGAAGGGCCTGAGGCCCATCCTGGCGGCGGCCGACACGTTCAGGGCGGGCGCCATAGAGCAGCTGAGCCTCCACGCGCAGAGGATAGGGGTCGAAGTCGTATCCCAGGGATACGGCGCGGACCCCGCCGCGGTGGCCAGGGACGCCGTGGACCGCGCGACCTCGAGGCGCTACGACGCGGTGCTCGTGGACACGGCGGGCCGCATGTACACCAAGTCCAGGTTGATGGACGAGCTCAGGAAGATAGTGGAGGTGGCGGGCGCCCACGAAAGGGGGATGATAGTGGACGCGCTGACGGGCAACGACTCCGTGTCCCAGGCGAAGGAGTTCGACAGGGAGGTCGGGGTGGACAGCGTGATAGTGACCAAGGTGGACGCGGACGTCAGGGGAGGCGTAATCCTCACGCTCGCGTACGAGCTCAGGAAGCCCATACGCTACCTCGGAACGGGCCAGGACTACGGGAGCCTAGTCCCGTTCAGGGCGGACGACGTGGTAGATAGCCTTCTTCGGCCAACCTGACCAGGAGCGCCTTCTGCACGTGGAGCCTGTTCTCGGCCTGGTCGAAGACCACCGACTGCTCGGAGTCCATGACGGAGTCCGTGACCTCCTCGCCCCTGCGGGCGGGTAGGCAGTGCATGAATATGGAGCGCTTTCCGGTTCCGGACATGAGCTCCGGGGTCACGCGATAGCGGGGCAGGAAGGCCCTCAACCTGGCCTCGCGCTCCGCCTCCTGCCCCATGCTGACCAGGACGTCCGTGTACACCACGTCGGCCCCCTTCACCGCCTCGAGCGGATCCTCGTACACCAGTATATCCCCTCCCAGCTCCCTCACGCGGTCCATGAGCCACTTGGGCGGCCCGTAGCCCTTGGGGGAGGCTATGCGCACCTCCACCCCCAGGAGGGAGCCCAGGAGCGCCAGGGAGTTGAAGACGTTCGTAGAGTCGCCCACGAAGGCCAGGACTACCCCCCTCAACCTGCCCAGCTTCTCCCTTATCGTGTAGTAGTCTGAGAGCGCCTGGCAGGGGTGCTCCAGGTCCGAGAGCGCGTTTATGACCGGTATCCTGGCCGTCCCGGCCATCCTGAGCAGCGTCTCGTGGCGGTTCACCCTGGCCACTATCGCGTCCACGTAGCGCTCCAGCGTGCGGACGGTGTCCTCCACGGTCTCCCCCCGCGAGAGCTGCGTGGTGGTGTAGTCCAGGTAGACGGGGATCCCGCCCAGCTGGCCGACCCCCACCTCGAAGCTCACCCTGGTCCTGGTGGACGGCTTCTCGAATAGCAGCGCCACGGCGCGCCCCCTCAGGGCGTCGAGGATAGGCCTCCTCCTCAGCTCGTCCGCCAACGAGTATATCGCGTCCACATCGGACGGCGTCAGGTCGGCCGCGGACAGCAGGTCCTTCTTCACGGTCTGCGGTCCGGGAATGCTTAATTAAATCTTAACCTACGGAGCGCCGTTATGGCCGCCAAGGAAAGGGGGAAGGGCAGGAGGAAGGGGGCGCCTCAGAGGAGCAGGAGGTCCGCGCTCGGGGAGCGCTGGGAATCCCTGGTCAGGCTGTTCAAGTACAGCAGGAAGCCCGACAGCGAGGAGTACTCCGCGTTCCTGAGGATCGTCGGGCTGGCCCTCCTCGTGGTGGGCGGGATCGCGTTCGTGATACACTTAATAGCGACCCTGCTCTCCGGTGTCTTCCGATGAGCGCCTCGGGGCCCGCGGAGCAGGGGACGCAGCTGTTCGCCGTCAAGGTCGTGAGCGGGCAGGAGGGCAACGTCGCCAAGCTGATAGCGACGAGGGTGCAGCTCAAGGGCCTCAAGGTATACTCGATATTGGTGCTGCCCAAGGCCAAGGGCTACGTGATACTGGAGGCTGACGGCATCGAGAGCGTGAACGAGGCGGTCCTGGGCATAAAGAACGTGAAATCCGTGGTGCCCGGGACCTTGAAGATGGACGACCTGAAGTCCGTGCTGGCGGTGAAGAAGGAGGAAATAAAGTTGGAGCCGGGGGACCTAGTCGAGGTGATATCGGGGCCGTTCAAGGGGATGAGGGCCCGCGTGGTTAGGTTCGAGGAGGGGAAGAAGGAGGCCACCGTAAACCTCGTTGACGTGCCGTACCAGCTGCAGGTGACCGTGGACGCGAACTACCTGAGGAAGGTACAACAATAGCCCGCCGTCGCGCGTCGGCGCGAACCGCGGCCTCGACCGCCGGGATAGAATCGACGGGGGCCGCGCGCACAATATCCTTAAAAAAATAATATTAAGGATTAGATCGCATCGTACACCGAGATGTCGGGGGCGGAAATATTCAGCGGATTGCTGGGATACCTGTTCTGGATACTGCTGCTCGTGGCGGTGATCCAACCTTGGCTATCAATGAGGTCCCTGAAGCACGCTCGGCTGAGGATCATAGGGATGATAGAGCGCAAATACGGTCATCGCGTCATAACTATGATCCACAGGCAGGAGAAGATGGGATTCCTCGGCTTCCCCGTCTATCGCTACATCGACATAGAGGATTCCGAGGCCGTCGTGAGGGCGATCCGGAGCACGCCGTCCAACGTGCCGATCATGCTCGTGCTGCACACGCCGGGGGGCCTCGTGCTGGCGGCGTCGCAGATAGCTAGGGCGCTCAAGTCGCACCCGGCGGAGAAGGTCGTCGTGGTGCCGCACTACGCCATGAGCGGCGGCACGTTGATAGCGCTGGCCGCCGATAAGATAATCATGGACAGGAACGCGGTGCTCGGGCCCTTGGATCCTCAGCTGGGAGGGCCCGGGGGATCGTATCTACCCGCCCCCTCGATTCTGAAGGCGGTCGAGGTCAAGGGCAAGGATAAGGTGGACGACGAGACGCTGATACTTGCGGACGTGGCCGAGAAGTCGATAAGGCAGGTCAAGGAGCTGGTCGTGGACCTGCTGAAGGACAAATTGGGCGAGGAGGCGGCCTCCAGGATAGCGGACAGGCTGGTGAGCGGATATTATACACATGATTACCCGCTGACCGTGGAGCAGCTCAGGGAAATGGGCCTCAGCGTTTCAACGGACGTGCCGCCCGAGATCTACGAGCTCATGAACCTGTACCCTCAGGCCATGACGAACAGGCCAGGCATAGAGTACCTGCCGTATCCGGTGGTGCCAAGGTCCGCGCAGGGCGAACGATCCAACCACGCGCGGCGCGGTTCGGCGGCGTCCTCCGCGCCCTCAGTTCACCTCGTGCGCCCCCTTGCCGCTAAAATATTATAAGGGCCCTTCAGCCGCCCGGGTTCATCATGGCTGAGAAAAAGACGCTGTCGTTCATAGTCGATGGTGGCCAGGCAACGGGCGGACCTCCTATAGGGCCGGCCCTCGGGCCGCTGGGCGTGAACGTGATGCAGGTGGTCAAGAGGATAAACGAGCTCACCGCGGATTTCCGCGGCATGAAGGTGCCGGTGAAGGTGCACGTGGACCCGGAGACCAAGGAGTTCGAGGTCGAGGTGGGCACCCCCACCACGTCGGCGCTGCTCGTGAAGGAGGCGAAGATAGAGAAGGGGTCCTCGCAGGCCGGGAGGGAGTTCGTCGGCGACGTGCCGTTCGAGCGGGTGGTCGCGATAGCTAAGCTGAAGATGCCGGACATGAACGCGTCCACTCTGAAGGCCGCGGTCAAGGAGGTCTTGGGGACGTGCGTGAGCATGGGGCTCAAGGTGGAGGGCAGGAACCCCAAAGAGGTCATAAAGGAGGTCGACGAGGGCAAGTGGGATCCGGTCATAGAACGCGCTGCCGGCTGAGGTGGTGGGAATGGAGAGGGACGAGGTTCTCAAGATGATAAGGGAGGCGCGCGCGAAGGCCGGGAAGCGCCGCCTGGTGCAGTCCTTCGAGCTCTACATAGTGCTGGACAGCAATAGGGTCAAGAAGGACGAGGTCCAACTGAACGAGGTGGTCGCGCTCCCCCATAGGTTCACTAAGATACCCAGGGTGGCCGCGATAGCCGCGGGCGACTTCGCCGTGAGGGCGAAGGAGGCCGGGGCCGACCTGATAATATCCCCCGAGGAGATGGACAGGCTCTCGACGAACAGGGCGGAGGTCCGCAGGTTGGTCAAGTCGTACGACTTCTTCGTAGCGCAGGCGGACCTCATGGCGAGGGTCGGAAGGACCCTGGGGAAGTACCTCGGACCGAGGGGGAAGATGCCGATCCCGGTGCCCAACAGCGCCCAGATGGGCGCTACGATAGAGCGCCTGAGGTCCAGCGTCAAGGTGCGCGTCAGGGGGCAGTTCTCCGTATCCGCTAAGATAGGCGATGAGGGGATGAGCGACGACGAGATAGCGGACAACGCCATGGCGCTCCTGAACGCCCTGAAGGGCAAGCTCCCCCAGGGCGAGAAGGCGATAAAGAAGATAGTGGTGAAGACGACCATGGGGGAGCCCGTCGAGGCGGTGGTCGCGGAATGAGCGCGGCGAAGGCGGTCCGCGTCTACCCGAAGAGGAAAAGGGAGCTCTATGGGCGCGTGCAGGAGCTCGCCAGGGAGTACTCGGTCATAGGCGTTTCAAGGCTCTACAAGGTCAAGGCCTCGCTGATCAACGAGGTCAGGAAACAGCTGCGCGGGAAGGTCGTCATGCTGGGCGTGAAGAACAAGGTGGCGCTCAAGGCGCTCAAGGATCTGGGGCTCGAGAACGTCGAAGGGCTGGAGCGCTACCTGGCGGGCCAAGTCATACTCATGTTCACGAACATGAACCCGTTCGAGCTGAGCATGTCGCTCGAGAGATCCAAGGTGGCGATGCCGGCCGCGGCCGGGGACGTCGCGACGTCCGATATAATCGTGCCCAGCGGCAACACCGGGCTCCAGCCCGGGCCTATACTGAGCGCGTTCAAGCGGTTCAAAATACCCACCAGGATAGAGAGCGGCAGCATATTCGTGACCCAGGATACCGTGGTGGCGAAGGCCGGCGAGGTGATCTCCGCAGATCTGGCGTCGCTCCTCTCCAAGTTGGGCCTGAAGCCGATAGTGCGCGGGCTGTCCCTGGACGTCGTGTACTGGAGGGGCAGGCTCATACCGGGGGAGGAGCTGAAGATAAATCCGCAGGAATACGCCGAGCAACTAAAGGCCGCCCACTCCGAGGCCCTAGC
>CAYFJD010000002.1:0-9968 GCA_964343285.1 uncultured Nitrososphaerales archaeon | reverse complement strand
CTGGCCGCGGCCCTCAAGCCCAAGGGCTTCGAGGCCTGAAGCGGGCTCAGAGCCTAGAGGAGAGCGCCTCCAACAGCTTCGGAAGGGCCGACAGCTCCACGCTCCCCGTGGCCACCTCGGGCCTCCCCCCGCCGTTTCCGCCTAACGCCCTGAGCAGCTCCCTCAGCAGGTCGCCGACGTTAACAGCGGACGTGCTCGGGCGCGCCAATAGTACCTGGGCCCGTCCGCCGGATTCGTCGGGCGACACGAGCAGCAGGAAGGCGCCGGACTCCGCTGCCGCGGCCGCCGAGTCCTGCAGGATCCCCTTGAACTCCAGGCCCCTCGATTCCACGACCCGGAGCTCGGTCCCCGAGTTCGTCCTGATGACCTTCGGGCCCCTCAGGAGAGCCCTGGCGATGGCCCTCTGGGCCTCGTGCAGCGAGTTCGCGCGGGAGATCAGGGCCATGACCTGCGCGGACAGGGAGTCCAGCTTCGCGTTCAGCGCCCTGGCGGCCGAGGCGGCCTCCCTCAGCACGATCGAGCAGGCCTCGGCCGCGGCGGGGCCCGCGCTGAACCTCAGCTCGTAGCGCCCCTTGGACAGGCTGCGGAGGTCGCTGACGAATATGCACCAGGCCTCGAGCGTGCTTTCCGCGTGCCTTCTGGCGCACGCCGCCCAGTCGTATCCCTCCACCTCCACGACGCGCACGGGCGGCTTTATCCTCTCCTCGTAGGCCCTCAAGCCCGGGAAGGCCCTCCTCGCGTCCTCCAACGACGGAAAGACGTGCTCCAGGACGCGCCTCCCCTCCATCAATATCGAGTTGGCCTCCGCCAGCGCCTCCGATACGGCGATCCAAGTGGGCTCGTCGCCCTCCAGCACTATTTTGCCGCGCCAGCCATCATGCTCCACGAGCACCGGAAAAACGTCGACCCTCTTCGTCAGCGCCCTCATGAAAACGTGCTCCGCCGTGTGCGCCGCCGCCTCCGGGTCGGCCATCCGGATGCCGAAGGCGCCGCGCATTTAAATCCATCCTCATGCGGCGAACTTTTAGGCAGCCGTCCCCGAGGTTAACCCAATGGCCCGCCCCGTCAGGGTGATAATAATGGGGGCCGGAGGGCGCGATTTCCACAACTTCAACGTGTTCTTCCGCTCCAACGCGGACTACAAGGTCGTGGCGTTCACCGCCGCCCAGATCCCGGGCATATCCGGCAGGAGGTATCCCCCCGAGCTCTCCGGGCCCCTGTACCCGGAGGGGATACCGATAGTCCCCGAGGAGGCCTTGCCGGAGCTGGTGGCCAAGGAGGGGGTGGACCTCGTAGTGCTATCCTACAGCGACCTGTCGAATTCCGAGCTGGGGGATAAGGTCAACAGGGCCCTCGCCTGCGGCGCATCCTTCATGGTCCTGGGGCCGAAGGACACGATGCTGCTGCCGTCCCGCCCCACGATAGCCGTGACGGCCGTCAAGACCGGGGCCGGAAAGAGCACGGTCTCGAGGTCCATAGTCCGCGAGCTGGTCTCCAGGGGCATACGGGTTGTGCCCGTGAGGCACCCGATGGCCTACGGCGACCTCTCGAGGATGGCGGTGCAGAGGTTCGCGACGGTGGGGGACCTCGAGAGGGCGGGGTTGACTATAGAGGAGCGCGAGGAATACGAGCACTACGTCAGGATGGGCATCCCCGTCTTCGCCGGCGTGGATTATTCCAGGGTGCTGGCCGCGGCGGAGCTCGAAGGCCAGGTCATACTATGGGACGGGGGGAACAACGACTTCCCGTTCATACGCCCGAACTACCTTATAACGGTCGCCGACGCGATGAGGCCCGGCCTGGAGTCCTCGACCTTCCCGGGCGAGGCGAACGTCCTGGCCGCGGACGCGATAATAGTGAACAAGGCGGACCAGGCCCAGCGCGAGTCCGTGGAGGAGGTGGTGAGGGCGGTGAGGCGCCTGAACCCAAGGGCCAGGGTGAGCGTCGCTGAGAGCGTGGTCGAGGTCGACGATCCGAACTCGCTGAGGGGCAGGAGGGCCTTGGTGGTGGAGGACGCGCCGACCGTCACGCACGGCGGCGCCAGCTACGGCGCCGGCTACGTCGCGGCGCGCAAGTACGGCGCCGTGATCGTGGACCCGAGGCCCTACGCGAAGGGGAGCCTCGCGGAGGTCTACATGAAATATCCCCACATAGGTCCGGTTTTGCCCAGCATGGGGTACAGCGAGGAGCAGCGCCGCGAGCTGGCCGAGACGATAAACTCCTCGCCAGCCGAGGTCGTGATCCTGGGGACCCCCGCCGACATCTCAGGGCTCGTGGGGGGCGACAAGCGCGTGGTGCGCGTCAGGTACGAGCTCAAGATAGTGGAGGGCCCGACCATAGGCGAGCTCGTGGACGAGTTCCTGGAGCGCGTGGGGCTGTAAAGAAGTCATTGTCGCATTTAAATTTTATACATTTGCGAACACATATCTCCATGGGGGCGCCGTCGGGCCGGTCTCGAGCCCAGGCCGCGGATGGGAGCCGTCCGGCCCGCGGCCGCATAGGTGTCGTGGGCGGCCGCGGATTCGTGGGATGAGGCGATCACCTGGGGGAGCCGCGGGGTCCGACGGCGGAAATCCTTAAGATGGCAGGGGTGCGCCCCGTGCCAGCTTGGATAGCGTGTACGACAAGGTGATCGAGCTGGCGAAGAGGCGCGGCTTCTTCTGGCAGGCCTACGAGATATACGGCGGGGTTGGCGGCCTCTACGTGCTGGGGCCGCTCGGCGTGGCGATGCGGGAGAGGTTGGTCAACATGTGGCGCTCCATCTTCGTGAGGAGGCACGGATTCGTCGAGATAGACGCCCCCAACCTGGGGCCCTACAAGGTCTTCAAGGCCTCGGGGCACGTCGACAACTTCAAGGATCCGGTAGCGGAGTGCGCGAGGTGCGGCAGGAAGTTCCGCGCGGACCACCTCCTGAGGGACTCCGGTATAAGCGTGGGGGAGGGCCTGCCGGTCGAGGAGCTCCAACGCCTGCTCAACGAGAACCGCGTCAAGTGCCCGGAGTGCGGGGCCTCCGAGTGGCGCGTCTCGACGTTCCTGACGATGTTCGAGACCAGGATAGGCCCGTATTCTGAGGAGGTCGGGTTCCTGAGGCCGGAGACCGCGCAGGGGATATTCACGGAGTTCAGGAGGATATTTGAGGTGACGAGGGAGCGGCTTCCCCTCGGCGTCGCCCAGGTGGGCCGCGGGTTCAGGAACGAGATATCGCCCAGGCAGGCCATGGTGAGGTTGAGGGAGTTCGACATGATGGAGCTGGAGTTCTTCATGGATCCCGAGGCGCCGTGTCAATACGTGGAGGGCGTAATGGACGAGAAGCTGCCCATATTGACGGAGGAGGTCGCGGAGAGGGGCGGGGAGGACGTGACGACGATCAGCGTGAGGGACGCCCTTGACCGCGGCGTGATCAAGAACGGATGCCTAGCCTACTTCATGGTGCTGTCCATGAGGTTCGTCTCGGCGCTCGGCGTGCCCCGCGACGCCCAGAGGTTCCACGGCAAGCCCGCGCGCGAGAGGGCGCACTACTCCGCCCAGACGTTCGACCACGAGGTCGTGGTGCCTGGGTACGGCTGGCTGGAGGTGGCGGGGCTCGCCTACCGCACCGATTACGACCTCAGGTCGCACAGCATGGCGAGCGGTAAGGATCTCATGGTCTCCGTCAAGTTGCCCTCGCCCCTGTCGATCAGGAGGGTCAGGTGGCGCGTCAGATCGTTCGATGAGCTGAGGAGGGCGGCCGGCGACAGGTGGAAGGAGGTCGCGCGGGTGGTGGCGGAGTCCCAGGATCCGGAGAGGGAGTTGGCGGCCATGGGGTTCCGGGTGGAGGACCTCCCGCTCGTCAGGGAGGAGGTGGAGGAGAAGGTGAACGTGCGGAGGTTCTACCCGCACGTGGTCGAGCCCAGTTACGGCGTCGAGAGGCTGATGCTGGCGGCCCTCGCTTGGGCGTACAGGGTGAAGGAGGACAGGGTGGTCCTGTCGCTCCCGCCGAGCCTCGCGCCCGTGCAGGTGGCGGTGTTCCCCCTCGTCTCCAGGGACGGCCTGGACGAGAGGGCGCGGCGCATAGCCGCCGACCTCTCGGAGGAGTTCAGCGTGTTCTACGACGACGACGGCTCGATAGGCAGGAGGTACGCGCGCGCGGACGAGATAGGCGTGCCCTACGCCGTGACGGTGGACTACGAGACGCTGGAGGACGACACGGTGACGCTCAGGCACAGGGACACGTGGGAGCAGGAGAGGTTGCCCGAGGGGGACCTGCGGGAGAGGCTGCGCGGCCTTCTGGCGCCGAGGGTCTAGACGTGGTATAGCAGGAGCGCGAGCGCCCCGGCGGCCGAGATCGCTATGGCGTTTACCGTGTGCTTGTTGATGATGGGGTTGCCCACCCTCTCCACGGGTCCGTCGCATCCAGAGGGGTCCTCCGTCAGGACCGCGCCGCATCTATACTTAACCTCCGCCAGGTCCCCCATCAGGCTGTCCAGCAGATCCCCGACGAAGCCCGCGGCGGCCGCCAAGGCCACGTGGCCGGGCTCCACTATGATCCCCAGCGCCGATGCGATGAGCGATATGGCGCTCGACGCGAGCAGGCCCGCGACCAGGCCGAGGGCGCTCACGCCGCCCGAGATGCCCGGCTCGACCTTCTTCCACGGCCTCGTCATCCTCCTGGGCAAGGACTTGGACAACATCCCCACCTCCGTCGAGACCGTGTCCGAGGCGGCCGCGGCGACCGCTGCCGTGAAGGCTATCGACCAAGGAGGGCCCGGCACGGTGGACGAGGCTATCGCGAACAACAGCGGCGGCAGCCCGTTCGCCAGCACGTTCTTCGCGCCCCTGTCCGCCTTAAGTTCGGATAGCACGCCCTTCAAATCCGCTCCTGCGCGCGTCAGGACGGAGCCCATGATCGTGAAGGCCATCAGAACCACCAGCCATCCCAATCCGCCGGCCACGAGGACGCCCGCGCCTATCACCACGGCCGCCGCTACCCCTCCGGCGCTCAAGTAGCGCTTCACGGAAGACGCCGCGGCGAGTGCCGCTATGAGCACCAGGCCCAACGCGAGCTCCCAGGCCTGGCCTATCAACGCGCGGTCTCGAGCAGAGCCGCGTATTTGAGCTTTTTAAACGAGGCATCGCGCATCCCGCGGGGAGGGCGCTCGGCTGGCGATAGCGCCCGTGGGGCCCCTCGATCTTTCAATTTACAGGGCGCTAAGCCTTTCTATTATATCTTGCACGCTCATGCGCGCGAGCGCCAGGACTATGCGCTCGCGCTTGGCGAGGTCTATGGATAAGGGGTCCACGCGCTCCGGCCCATGTATGACTACCATCCTGGGTTTGAGCTGCGAGACCCTCACGGCCACCATGGGGCTCCTGCCTATGGCCACCTTCGTGAAGACTATCGCGCGTTCGGTGGTAGAGCCATATATCCTGTAGAACTCGTTGCCCGAGAGCGCGTAGATCGCCTTAATGCTGTCCAGCACCGTGTAGCCGTAGATGGTTCTATCCAGCTGATCCTCGCCGGTCAGGATCTCCAAGGACAGCAGCCGCGCCACATCTGCCACGGTCCTCGGCTCGCTGAACTCGCCCATGCTCAATATCGCGTCGGGGGCGCTGTCCGCGGACCTGGATTCCAGCAGGCTCCTGTCCTTGTCCAACTTGATCAGCGCCGCCACGTACTTCCTGATGAAGTAGGAACCGGGGGATTTCCTCCTGCCCCTCTCGTAGTCGCTCAGGACGGACGGCGACATCCCCATCTCCTTAGCCAGCGCCGCCTGCAGTACGCCTATCTTCTCCCTCCACTGCCTTATGAGCCTGCCCGGGTCCTTGCTCAGGGCCAGCTCCCCGGCGAGCTTTACCGCGGCCTCGCGGATCCTCGGGTCCTTGAGCATCTCGTCGAGTTCGTCGCCGGACAATGGGATGCGCCGGGCTCAGGCTGTTAATAAGCAGTTCGTCAACAGACGAGGATATCGCGCGATCGAGATGGGGCCGGGCGCGAACCCCCGCGTCCCCTTGCCGGATCCCTGCGCGCGACGGCCGCCCCATACGTTGCCGAAACCTTCGTCCTGGCGACGGCGCGCTTAATCGCGTCTTCCCCGCGGCCCTTGCCTCGCGGAAGAACAGGCGAGTCTGGCCGAGGGCCTGGAAGTCCGCCTCGTCGACGTCCACGACTATGGGCAGCCAGCTGGTTGCCTTCCCCACCAGAAGCGCGCGCCCCCTCCTCAGGGTCGGGAGTATCCCGGAGAGCGTCTCGGCGTCCGTCGCGGAGTACCTGGCGATGAACTCTATGTCCTTCTCGTTCGTGTAGTTGAAGAGGAAGAGGTTGTCCGCCTGCCTGTAGACGGTGTCCTTCAGCGCGTCGGGCTGGTTCGTGACGAATATCGTGAAGGCGCCGTAGTGCCTCATCCTCGTTATCAGGTCCTCCCAGTACGTGTCCCTCACGTACATATGCGCCTCCTCCGCCAGTATGAAGATGGGCGGTATCACCCTCGCGTGGAGGAGCTCGGAGAGCTTCGAGAGGACCGCCTCCACGACGATCCTGCGGGCCAGGGCGCTGGCCCTGGCCAGCATGACTATGAGGGCGCCTCCCCCGCCCTCCGACTCTAGGTCCACGAAGAAGTCCTCGAACCTGAAGCCGTGCTCGTCCGTGATCAACCTCGAGGAGGCCAACGAGTAGTACCTCGAGAGCAGCGCGTCCCTGACCATGTCGTTCGCCCTCCAGCGCTCTATGTACTCGCCCAGCTGTCTGAAGGTGAGGCGATCCGAGGACTCCAACAGGCTCCAGATCCTGAGGAACTCCCTCGTCGAGGTGGCCGGCAGGTTGAGCACGTTCCTGAGGACGTCGGCCATAACGTTCCTGCCCAGGTACCTCAGGTTGAACCTGAGGGAGTTCCCCGGCTCGAGCGCGTAGACCTTGCGCGCTATCGGGGAAGGCTCGCCCTCCCTGTTCCTCGTTATCCCGGCGTACTCGTTGTTTATGTCGAACACGACGACGTAGGCGCCGTTCTCCACCAATCCGTTCACGAGCAGCTTGGCCAGGTGCGATTTCCCGGAGCCCTTCTTGCCCAATATGAGCGTGAGCGAGCCGTCGAGCGCCGACAGGGGGAGGTCGAGCGGGTGCCCGTCGAGCGTCCTCCCTATCCTCATGGAGGGGCCGTCCTCGCGGATCATGGACAGCAGCTCCGCCCCGGCGACCCTTTCCACCTTCCCGGCGGCCCTGCTGGGCAGCCAGTCCGCCTCCGGGCTCAGCCCGGAGTCCGTCAGGGTCCCGCGCACCTTGCACTTTATCAGGCGCACGTCCTTGACGCGCGCGGTTATGGACCCGTACTCCGGGTTCGACGACGAGATCATCACGCCGTCCAGCAGCAGGTCCCTGAGCAGGTCCTCCTCGATCCCCGGCACGTCGAAGTACTCGATCTCGTAGACCTGGGCGAGCATCGAGCGGCGGCCGCGCCCGTCCGCGACGCGCACGTAGTCCCCCTTGGATATCTCCTCGTCCTCGGATATCAGCAGGAGGTCGTCCCCCTTCTTGGAGAGTATCCTCAACCGCGCTACCCCCTGATCTTCAGCGCGCCCAGCAGCACCCTGCGCCTCTCGAGCGGCCTGGAGAGCGCCGCCCCGTGCATGGCGAGCGACGCGAGCGCCGCCTCCTCCTCGGACGTGGAGATTATCGACGAATAGTGCGCTATCCTTAGGGAATCCGGGTACCCCCTCACTATCACGTCGCTGGACAGGAGGCTCGGGAGCCCGCCTAGGTCGGTCGCGTCTATCCTGAGCGGCACGCCGTACTCCTCCAGCCTCGCCGCGACCACCACGTAGCAGCCCTCGTCAGATATCAAGGAATATCCGGGCCCGTTCGGCAGGGACTCCATGGACGACGGGACCACCTGGGTGGCCTTCGAGATCCCCACCAGGACCACGCCCCCCTCCTTCGCGGCGCGGCACTCCGCGGCGGATAGGCCCCTGAGCGAGCCGTCTATCAGGATCAACGTGCGGCCTTCCAGGACGCCGCCGCGCAACAGCTCGAGCGTTATCGAGCCCTCCACGTATTCCCTGAGCCTCCTGGCGGCCCTCTGGCCGTCGTCCCCCTCGCGCCTCCCGACCTCCGCTATATGGGGGCCCACCCTGAAGACGTAGGGCGGCGCGTGCTTATCGCCCCCCCTCAGGACCACGCCGGCGCTGAACACCAGGTACCACTTCCTGTCGGCGTACGCTATCGGGATGGCGCTCGAGTCTATGGCCACCACCTTCGCCGGCTGCCCGCGCTCGATGCGCGTGAATTCCCCCAGCTCGGCCCCTACGCTCGCCGGCTCCAGCTCGTCGTACACCACGAGGGGGCTCTCGTCCTCGACGCCCGCGAGCGTCAATTGATCCATCTTGTTGAACCTATCGATCAAGTTGAAGATCGCAGGAACGTTTAATTTCTGGGCCTCCATATCCATGCCATGGATAAGGATGGGCAGGTAATAAATCTTGCTCAAGTTGAACAAAATGAAAACCTGCCCGGCGATAGGGTGAGGGTCAAGTTGAGGAGGGGGGACCTCGAGATAGAGGTGGAGAGCCCGGTCGACCGCGTCTCGGAGGTCGTCGCCAGGATAGTGGAGGGGATCTCCGCCCTCCCACAGAGGAGGGAGACCGCGCCGGCCCCGGCCCGCGCGGGAGGGGCCACCTGCAGGGAGGTCGTGGAGTCCCTCTGGAGGGAGGGGTGGTTCTCGGAGCCCAGGTTGCTGGGCGAGGTGGCCGCGGAGCTCTCCAGGCGGGGCTACAACTACGACAACAGCGCGGTCTCGCACGCCCTCACCGACCTCGTCAGGGCCGGGGTGCTGTCCAGGGTCGGCACCCCGAGGACCTACAAGTACGTCCAGAAAAGGCCCCCCGGTTAGGTGCGCGCCCGCCCGGCCAGCTCCTTCGAGAGCCACCCTATTCCGTACGTGGTTATGCGGTAGTAGACGGATTTGTTCTCCACGCGCCTTTCCACGATGTTCTGCTTCACCAGCTCGCTCAGCCTCGAGCTTATCGACTTGGGCTTCAGCGCCGTAGCCTGCTCTATCTCCTGCACCTGCATGCCGTCCCTCTCGGACCTGCCCAGCTCGTACGCGATGCGGGCCGCCACCAGCTGGAGCGCTATCAGCTGCTTATCGCTCATCTTCGGGTCCTGCACGACCACCCTGGGGCCCTCCGGCGTCAGCTTGACGTACTCGCCGAACATCTCGGCCAGGTCCCTCAGCGTGTAGCTCAGGTGGAGCTTCTTGGCCAGCTCCAGCTCTGGTATCATGGACACCAGGAAGCTGTTGAGCGCGTGCAGCACCTCGTCCGCGTCCTTGCCGGTGAAGTCCGCCGATATGTCCCCGTACGACACGCGCACCACGAGCTCCGGCATCAGGACTCACCCCCCGCGGCCGGCTCCCGCTCGACGTAGACGTACTCTCCCCCCTCCTTGAACCTCCTGATCTCCCCCTCCTTGGTCAGCCTGAGGAGCGCCACGGCCACGCTCGACTTAGGGTACACGAGCCCGAAGGAGGAGAGAGCGTTCATGACGTCCGAGAGCCTGCGCGGCCGCTTCCCCCACTCCGATTCGAACATCTTCTTTATCACGCTCACGAGCGAGTCGCCCTTCTCGACCTTCACGTTCGGCAGCTCGGCGGCTCCCCCCTCCTGCTCCGGGGGCGCCTGGACGGGCTGGGCCTGCGCCGCGCGCGCGTGGGCCCTCGAGGCCAGCTCCTGCATGATCCTGGCCGCGGCGTCTATCGCCGTGTCGATGGAGGACGGATCCCCCACCTCTATCTCGACCTCGCCGCCGGACGTGCGCACGTGTATCTTCATGGCCGCCGACATGGTAAATCTCGATTTTCATTAAGTGGCGGAAAAATTTTTCCCGGCGTTTTCAAAGGGCGCGGCCCAGCCTCCCCTTCATCTTCGACCCCAGGTCCCCGTTCCCCTTGGCCCCTCGCACCCCCCCCCCCCCCCTGCAAACCACTCTCCCCCTCCCCGCG
>CAYFJD010000001.1:21761-23576 GCA_964343285.1 uncultured Nitrososphaerales archaeon | reverse complement strand
GGGGTGGGTGGGGCGGGGGAGGCCGGGCGTTGTCGGGGCCGGCGACTGCGCGGGCGCGTGGGTGGGGTGCAGGCAAAGGGGAACTGGGGGGGCGGGGGGGGGGGTGGGGGCGTACTCCGCTAGCCGCTACGTAAGGGAGAGGTGGGGATGAACGCGAGGGGGACGAGCAGGCGCATCGAGGGGGAGCCGGTGCATATAAGGGCTAGGCCGGGCGACGTGGCCGAAGCCGCGATAATAATGGGGGATCCCGCGCGCGTGGAGCAGGCGGCATCCCTGCTGGACGGCGCGCGGCTCGTGAACTCGTACCGCGGGTACCTCACGTACACGGGAAGCTACGAGGGAACCCCGGTGACCGTCGCCTGCCACTGCATAGGCGGACCCTCGGCCGCCATAGCCGTAGAGGAGCTCGCGATGCTGGGCGCGCGCAGGATAATACGCGTGGGGACGGCGGGCGCATTCCACCCGGCCATAGGGGAGGGCGACGTGGTGGTTCCGGGCGAGGCGTTCCACGTCAGCACGCTCCCGCTCATGTACTCCGGGGTCGCTGGTCCCTCGCTCGCGGATCCGGGGCTTACTGAGAGGCTGGCGAGGGAGGTGGAGGCGGAGGGGCTGAAGGTCCATAGGGGGGCGGTCTTCTCGAGCGACGCCTTCTACCTGGAGGGCCCGGAGATCGTCGAGAGGTGGAAGGCCGCCGGCGCCGTGGCCGTCGAGATGGAGTGCGCCACGGTGTTCGCGGTGGCCGCTGCTAGAGGGTTGTCAGCGGCCGCGGCGCTCATAGTGAGCAACAACCTTGCAACCCACAGCAGGATCCTCACCTCCGAGGAGCTGAAGCCTATAACTTTGAGGGTCGTGCGCGCGGCCATCAGGGCCCTGAAGCAGCGAACCGCGGCCGAAGGATCCGCCGGCGCGCCCCGTATTTATACGCGCGACGCGTAGAAGGTGGAGGCTTTGAGGTCCACCGTCAAGTTCGTGGGCGACGACGCCATAGTGGTCGACATGGGAAGGACGCTGCGCGTCCTCGGCACTACAGTCGTGGGAGGGCGCGGCGACTCGAGGTACGTGGTGATGGGAAGGGTTAGGGAATACGTTGAGGATTTCGCGTCGTACGCCGCCGCGCTCTCGAGCTCCATGGGACTGCCGCCCGGCACCCCCGTGTTCCTGACCGCGGCCGACCTCCGCAGCTCGTACATCAGGTCGTCGTGCGATGTGGACGGCGCCTCTGTCGACGTGCACGCAACCTTCGGGCTCTCCGGAATGGCATGCATAGGGGAGGAGGACGAAGGGCCTAGGGACTACGGCACCGTGAACGTGCTGGTGATAACCAGCGCGCGCCTGTCCTGGACGGGCATGTTGGACGCGCTCCGCTCGCTCTCGGAGGTGAAGGGCGCGCTGTCGGTGCTACTCGGGCTCTCTTGCCGCACGTCCGCGGCCGCGGGCACGGTGTCGGATGCGACTCTGCTGGCCGCGCCGCGCGGCCATATCAGGTACTCGGGATTGGCGACTCCACACGGAAGGGCGGCGGCGTGCGCGCTTATGCGCGCGTTCGCGGGGCTCGCCGAAAGGTTGGGGGCTGGCCGGAGGTTGGGGCTGGCGCTGGGGCTCGATGGCGTGGACTGCGGGGACGTGGACCCGGACCTGGAGGCCGTCATCAGGGCGGCGAGGTGCCTCCAGCTGGCGGGGGCCGCCGGACTGCTGGGCGGCGGGAGGGCCTGGCGCGATCGGTCGATTCACGAGGTGCTGGCGCGGATCGTTGATGAGGGGCGCGCCGGCGTGATCCGCGAGCTCGCGGCGGAAGTCGTGGGGCGCTGCAAGAAT
>CAYFJD010000001.1:0-21661 GCA_964343285.1 uncultured Nitrososphaerales archaeon | reverse complement strand
GGGACGGGGCGTCTCCGAGTCAGGTATCAAGTTGACGGGCCGCACCAACCGCGATCGGATTTATATGGCGTGGGCGATGTCAAAGGGAAGCGGACCCGGGTGAACGTGATAATCATGGCCGGTGGGAGGGGCAGCAGGCTGGGATATGCCGAGAAGCCTTTGGTGGAGGTGTGCGGACGGCCGATGGTGGAGGGCGCGCTTAGGGCCGCGGCCGCCCTGGGGGAGCCGGCCCTCTGCATCAGCCCCTTCGCGCAGGGCATCGAGGGGCGCTACTGCAGAGGCATCACGTGCGTGAAGGGGTCCGGCGATTACGTAGCGGATCTGGAAACCGCGCTGAAGGCCGTGGGAACCCCCGCGCTCGTGCTCCCGGCGGATATGCCGTTCCTGGACCGCGGGATCGGCGAGTTGAGGTTGTTCGCGCGCATCGCGATGGAATCTCGCGCGCCCGTGGTCACGCTCAACGTCTGCAGGCTCGGCCGCTGCAACCCCTCAGGGATCTCGGCGTTTAAGAGGCCGGGCGGTGAGTGGGAGGACGTGTACGTGTCCTGGCGCGCCGCATTTATGGACGTCGATTACCCGGAGGACCTGGAGGAGGCGAGGGAGCTCTGCGGTACCATGGGGGAAGGGGCCCCGGGGGAATAGACTTCAGCGTGAACCTCAACCCGCTCCCGCCGCCGGCCGAGGCCTCGGAGCTGCTCAAGGAATGTATGTCGGAGGAGGCTGCGCGCACCTATCCGGATTACGAGTACCGTGATCTGAAGGGCGCCGTAGGCTCCTTCTACGGGCTGGCCGAGGAGGAGGTCGTGCCGTTAAATGGGTCCTCGGAGGGGGTGCTCCTGGCCCTGCTGGCGACCGGCGCCAGGAAGGTCGTGGCCGTGCAGCCGTCCTACGGCGAGCACCGCGACCTCGCGGAGGCCCTGGGACTGCGCTACGAGCCGCTGTTCATGCGGATGCAGGGCTCCAGGTTCACGCTGGACGTCGACGACCTGCGCCGCCCGTGCGCGGACCCTGACGCATTGATAATACTGGCGAACCCGAACAACCCGACCGGGAGCTTCATGGACCCGCGCGCATTGGGCGCCCTTTCCTCCGAGTGCCGCTCTTGGCTGCTCCTGGACGAGGCCTACGCGGAGCTGAGCGAAGCGTATCCTGGGGTGAGGCCGTACCTGGGCGAGAGGACGATAGTGCTGAGGTCCCTCACGAAATGGCTGTCTGTGCCTGGCTTGAGGATAGGGTTCGCCGCCGCGGAGAAGGAGGTCGCGCGCAGGATGGACGTTCTCCGCGCGCCGTGGAACGTGAACTCCATCGCGGAGTGCTTCGCGCGCGCGGCCTTGGGCGGCATCGGCGGCGAGCTGCTCAGCTATATAACCGCCTCCAGGAGGTACATATCCGTGGAGAGGTCCAGGGTTAGCGGCCGCATGAGCTCGATAGGTCTGGAGCCCTTCGAGAGCCGCGCGAACTTCCTGTTGATCCGCCACCGGAGGCCGGCGGACGAGCTGGCGGCTTACCTGAGGTCCAAGGGGATCTCGATCAGGGAGGCATGGACCTTTGAGGGCCTGGACAGGACCTTCTTCCGCGTGGCGATCAAATCGCGGGAGGAGGACGATATCTTGCTGGAGGCCCTGGAGGTGTACTTGGATGGCGCGTAAAGACCCACTGAGGGGCATAGCGGCATTGCTGGGCTTCTTCACGGTGCTGCCGTTCAAGGGGTCGAAGGAGGACGCCGCGGATCACTTCTACGCGGCGCCGGTGGTCGGGTTCGTCAGGGGGTTGATCACCTCGGCCTCGGTGCTGGCCACCGCGCTGTTCCCCGGCTACGTGGCGGCGGCGCTCGCGCTGGCCCTGCACTACGTCGGCCAAGGATTCATGCACGCCGACGGCTTCACGGACTTCAGCGAGGCGCTCGCTGCCTCGAGGTCCGGGGCCGACCCGCGCGCCGTGCTCCGCGACGAACACCGGGGCTCGTTCGCCATCGCCTCCTTCGTCGTGTTATCGCTCCTATTATTCGCGTCATCGACTTACGCCCTGTCATCCCGCTTCCCGCTGGCGTTCGTCGTGGCCGAGATAGGGGAGGTCGCGTCCATGGCGGCCGCGCTGGAGTTCGGCGCTAGGGAGCCCTACGAGGGCATGGCCGGCGCCTTCAAGGATAGGATGAGCGGGCGGAGGCTGGCGTTCGTGCTCCTGCTCTCAGCTGTGCTGATATTTCTGCTCGGAGGAGGGGCCCTCACCATCCTTGTGCCGCTGGCGGCCCTGGCGGCCGGCTGGCTCACGGCCAAGGCCGCGGACGGCGCGCTCGGGTTCACGAACGGCGACGCGCTCGGGTTCGCCGGCGAGGTCGCCTTCGCGGCCGCGCTGCTGATGACCGCCCATGCCTGACGCGCCGTTCGCGCTCTTCCTCCTGCCGCTGTTCCTGGGGCTCGCGCTGGACGCCATATACCCATATCATCGTGGGCCGCTTCTGGCAATCCATCCGGTGCACACGTCCTACGTGATGGCCTCGAAGCTGGCCGACAGGGTGCGCGGCAGGGCTGGAGGGATCGCGCTGTGGACGGCCGTCGTCGGACTTCACGTTGGGCTCTACGGAGCGGCGCTGTGGGCCGCGTGGCGCCTCGGATATTTTGCGTGGATCCCCGTCGCGTCCTACGTCGTCAAGGTGTCGATCCCCGTCAGGTTGCTCTTCGAACACGTGAGGCTCACGAGGAGGCACCTGGAGGGCGGAGATCTGGAGGGGGCGAGGGCGATCGCGCAGGGGCTGGTGAGGCGCGACCTGAGCGGCGCCGACGCCGGGCACGTGTCGTCGGCAGCGCTGGAATCGCTGTTCGAGAGCCTCGTGGACGGCATAGTGTCCCCCCTATTTTACTACGCGCTGTTCGGCCCCCTGGGCGCGCTAGTACAGAGGCTGGCCAACACGATGGACGGCGCCGTGGGTTTCAGGGAGGGGCGCTACTCCGAGATAGGCTGGTTCTCCGCGAAGGTCGACACCGCACTGAATTACATCCCGGCGAGGTTGACGGCTCTCCTGGAGATAGCCGCATGCGCGGCGCTCCGCGGGGACGCCGCCCGCGCCGCATCCGTCTACGCGAGGTACAGGGGGGCCACGGAGAGCCTGAACGCCGGACACCCCATGTCCGCGGCCGCCGGATGCCTGGGCGTGTCCTTTGAGAAGCGCGGGAGTTACGCGATAGGGACGGGAGGCCTCCCGGACCCGAAGAAGATGTCCGAGGGTATGCGCCTCGCAGCCGCAGCGCTTGCCCTGGCGGCCGCCCTGCTCGTGGTCCCGCTGCTCTGGGCGCACGCGCCCTGGGCGTGGATCTAGCCGCTTCCTCGGGCAACGGCGCTCGAACGCGCAGCCGACCTCACAGGACCACCGGGAGGTCGTCGCTGTCGAGCACGACGCGGCGGCCGTCGTAGTGGATCGCTATGGCCCTCAGGTCCACGCCCGCGGACCTGGCCATCCTCAAGAGGCGGCGCACCTCCGGATCGGCGGCGTCGTTGGGCGTGAAGTGGGTCGCCCCGGGGAAGGCCGCCACGAAAACGATCGCAGCGGCTACGCCGCGGGAGGCCGCCTCTACCATGGTCGATATCTGGCGGCGCCCGCGCTCGGTCGGGCAGTCCGGGTACATCGAGACGTCGCCGGGACCCCTCATGACGGCGCTCTTGACCTCCACGTATACGGGGCGCCCGGCGCAGTCCAACAGGTAATCGAGGACGGAGTCGCCCAACCTCGGGGACCTGCGGGCGATCCCGCAGCCGCGCGCCCAACCGATGTAACCGCGGGACAGCGCCAGCTCCAGCGCCGACATCTGAATTGCCGTGTCCACGAGCGCGGCGCCGCCCAGATCCTCGAAGGCCACGAGCCTGTAGGCGGTCTTCCCCGGCGGCTCGCGCCTGACGCAGTAGGACTGCGCCCCCCTCTTCATGTAATCGAGGAGCCTTCCCGTGTTGTTCACGTGGGCGAGGGATACGCCGTCGGGGGCGCGCACGCGGGCCACGAACCTGTTGAGGCGCTCCAGGAACGCGCACTTTACAGTATCCAGCTCCAGCAGGACCCTGCCGAGGGATCCCGGGCGCACCGGATCAAGAGGACAGCGCACCATTATTTATTTTCATTTATCTCCTCGGAAATTGTTTAAATAGCATATAACTATATGGTTTTCCGTGAAATTCGACGTCGTGGTGGTGGGCGCCGGGCCGGCGGGCGCGGCCGCGGCGCTCGAGGCGGCGAAGGGGGGCCTCAAGGTCCTCCTGATCGAGCGCGGGAGGGGGGCGGGGTCCAAGCAGGTATATGGGGGCAAGATCTACTCGTATTACTTGCAGGAGGCGCTCGGGGACCTGAAGGATGCACCTATCGAGAGGTGGGTCAGGAAGGAGAGGCTGTCCCTCGTGGACGGATCCAATCGGTGCGTGAGCGTCGAGTACGAGGGGCGCGAGCCGGCGGCCTTCACCGCCTACTTGACCAGGTTCACCTCGTGGCTGGTGAACCGCGCGGTCGAGGCGGGCGCCGTGTTCGTGGACGAGGTCCGGGTGGACTCGATCGTCAGGGACGAATCCGGCGCGGTCTCCGGGGTGGAGGCTGGAGGCGAGAGGGCGGAGGCGGACGTCGTCATAGACGCGGAGGGGGTGAACAGGCTGCTGCTGGAGAGGTTGGGGCTGGCGGAGAGGACCAGCGCGAGGAGCGTCGCGCTGGGCGTGAAGGAGACAATCAGGATTGGTGAGAGGGAGGTCGAGGAGCGCTTCGGCCTGGATAAGGGGGAAGGGCTCTCCTGGATATTGATCGGGAGCGTCACCGGGGGGCTCCCAGGCGGCGCCTTCGTGTACACAAATAAGGACACGGTGAGCCTGGGCCTGGTGCTCTACCTCGACGCGGCGATCCGCTCGATAAAAGAGCCCGTGTACTCCATGGTGGAGGCCCTGCGCACGGGCGAGCTGCTGCGGAGGTACTGGGAGGACGGGGACGTGGTGGAATATTCCGCGAAGTTGACGCCGGAGTCGGGATATAGGTACGTGCCGAGGAAGCTCGCGACCGACGGCCTCATGGTCGTCGGCGACGCCGGCGGCCTTCTGCTCAACCTGGGCTACACGTTCCGCGGCGTGGACTACGCGGTTTACAGCGGCCATCTGGCCGGGAAGGCGGCGGTGGCCTCCAGGGACAGGCGCAGGCCCTCGGAGGAGGTTCTCAGGGAGCTGTACGAGGGGCCGCTGAGGGCCAGCAGGCCCTTCCGGGACCTGGAGAGGTTAAGGGGGGTCGAGCGCGCCATGGAGTCGGGCGGCAGGTACTTCGAGAGGTACCCGGCGCTGGCGGCCGCCGCCCTGGACAGGATGTTCAACCTGAGGGAGGGTTCCCCAAGCGCATACGAGTCCATCGAGGGCGCGGCCAAGGAGTCCAACGCGTCCCTCCTGCGCGCCGCGCTGGACGTCCTAAGGATGGTGAGGGAGATTTGAGCTCGACGGCTCGCGCCCAGAGGATGAAGATCGAGGACCTGCTTCAGAGGACCACGTGGGACGTGGACCCCAGGCCGCACATAATCGTGGACTCCGAGAAGTGCCGCGCGTGCCCCACGAAACCGTGCGTCCTCCTCTGCCCGGCCGGATGCTACACGGAGGTCGAGGGCTCCGTCGTCTTCAGCTACGAGGGGTGCCTGGAGTGCGGCACCTGCAGGGTGATATGTCCGATGGGGGCCATAACCTGGAACTACCCCGTGAGCGGGAGGGGGGTGCAGTACAGGACGTCCTAGGAGGCGACCTCGATGGGCCTCAGGATGGTCGTGGGGATAAAGTGGGTGCCGAACAACCAGGCGGTGAGGTTCGACGAGAAGACCGGGACGCTCGTGAGGGAGGGCGTGATGAGCGTGGTCAACCCGCACGACCTGGACGCGGTGGAGCTTGCCCTGAAGATCCGCGATAGGTATGGAGGGAAGATAGTGGCGATCAGCATGAGCCCGCCGTCGGCGATCAAGGGCCTGGAGCACGTGCTAGGGATGGGGGTGGACGAGGCGATACTGGTGAGCGACAGGGCGTTCGCCGGCGCCGACACGCTCGCCACGAGCTACGTCCTCTCCCAGGCACTGAGGAGGCTCGGGGACTTCGACCTGGCGCTCTTCGGGCAGGAGACGATAGATAGTTCGACGGCGCACATCCCGGCCCAGGTCGCGGGATGGCTCGGGCTGCCCTACGTGTACTACGTCAACGAGGTGGAAAGGGTGGACGAGGGGTCTCGCAGCATAATCGTCAGGCGCGTGCTCGAGGACCGCGCCGAGTGGTACGAGATGGCGATGCCGGCCGTGCTCGGGGTCGCCATGAAGAGCCAGCTCCCCCGTCCCATAAAGCTGAGCCACAAGCTGAGGGTGAGGACCGAGAACCCCATAAAGATCTGGTCGAACGATTTCCTGAAGCTGGATCCGCGCTGCACGGGCCTCAGGGGAAGTCCGACCATAGTCTCGAAGTCCACGTGGACCCCGGAGGTGCCGCGCAAGAGGCAGATAATAGAGGGAACGCCGGAGGAGGCGGCAAAGAAGCTCGTGGACATATTGTTCAAGGAGGGGATCCTGAGGTGAGCCTGGCCGAGAAGAGGAAGGCGAAGCGCATCAACTGCGCGACGCTGTGCCCTGAATGGGAGTGCAGGCAGCCGGGCGAGTACGAGGGCATATGGGTCGTCGGGGAGCTGGAGGACGGCTCGATATCGGAGCCGAGCCTCCAGATGTTGACGCCGGCGAGGACCATGGCGCAGAAGCTCGGCACGTTCGTGGAGGGAATAGTGCTCGGGCCGGACGAGGGGACCGCGAGGGCGGCGGCCGAGGAGATGATAAGGCGCGGCGCCGATAGGGCAACGATAATCGTGGGCGAGGAGCTAAGGGATCGCATACCGGCACTGATGGCGTCCGCGATAGCCTCGCTCGCGGAGGAGCGTCGGCCCGACGTCATATTGATGTCCGCCACCATGAGGGGTAGGGAGATAGCGCCTTACGTGGCGGCCCTGCTCAGGGCCGGGATAACCGCGGACTGCACGCAGTTCGACGTCGACGAGGAGAGCGGCGACCTGTTCATGATAAGGCCGCCGTTCGCCGCCATAATGCTGGCCTACATAAAGACGCCGACCAGGAGGCCGCAGATAGCCACCGCGCGCCCCAACGTCTTCCCCACGCCGCCGAGGGATGAGTCCAGGTCCGGCGACGTGGTCGTGAGGAGCGCGTCCGACTACGTGAAGGTAAGGCCCAAGATGAGGTTGGTGAGGAGCGAGATGCTGAGGAGGGACGAGGTACCCCTTGAGAAGGCCGAATACATAGTGGCCGGGGGCAAGGGCGTGGGAACCAAGGAGGGGTTCGCGGCCCTCGAGGCCCTGGCGAACGCGCTGGGCGGGGTGGTGGCCGGGAGCCGCAGGGCGGTGGACCTGGGGCTGGTGCCGCACGAGAAACAGGTCGGGCAGACCGGGAAGAGCGTGAGGCCGAAGCTGTACATAGCCGTAGGGATAAGCGGGGCCGCGCAACACGTCATGGGAATAAGGGAGGCCGGCACCGTGGTGGCGATAAACATCGATAGGGATGCGCCCATATTCAAGAGCGCCGACTACGGGATAGTGGCGGATTGGCGCGAGGTCGTCCCGGTCCTCATCAGGGAGATAGAGGCTAGGAGGAGATCGGGCTCCGGAAAAGGTACCTGAGGAGCTCCCTCTCCAGTATCGTGCCGACGAGCCTTCCGTCCTCGTCGACGACCGCCACCACCTGGGCGTCGGATGACCTGAAGATCTCCAGCGCCTTAGACGCCGGCTCCGCGCGCCCCAGCGTGGGCACGGGATGCACGGGGATTCCCGAGTCCGAGATGCGCGAGTCCATCGCGCCTGATGCGGCGGCGCGGAACAGATCGTGCACGTTCACGAACCCCTTCACCCTGCCCGAGCCATCCACGATGACCATAACCCTCACGTCGAGCTCCTGCGCCGCCTCCAGCGCGCCGCGCACCTCGTCTTCCTCACGCGCGTACGCCGTAGGGAGGGTCCGGGAGAGCTCCTCCGCGGTCACGCCCTCCAGCTCGTACCTGACGAACTCTAGGGATGGGGTCGGCGCGTGACGGGTGAGCGCTGAGCCTCCGCCGTATCCTATGGGCGCTACGATCGCCATGAGGAGGATCGCCAACATTGCGAACGAATAGGTTGAACCACTGATGAGCCCCATCTGGAGCGCTGTCAACATTATGGCGCCATCGACCCCTCCCTTGTGAGATATTGCAAAGAAATTCCTCAATTTATCTACCTTGATGAGGCGCGCCGCCTGCGAGCCCAGCGCCAGCTTGGCCGCCATCGAGAGCGCGAAGAGGCCCAGGCCGAAGAAGAACGTCCGGAGGTCCAGGTGGATGAAGTAGAGGCCCAGGCCGAAGAAGAACATCGGCTCGAAGAATCCGTACGTGATGGCCCTCATCTTCTCCAAGAGGTACACGTTCCTGTGCAGGTAGTCGGAGGCGAAAATCCCCAGGAAGAAGGCAGCCATTGCGGAGTTGAAGCCGACCATCTGCGCGAGGAACCCCAGGAGGAACACCAGCCCGACCAGGATGGAGAAGACCACCTCCATCGTGCGCAGATGCTCCTCCGCCGCGGACAGTATCCTCCCGAGGCCGAACCGCCCGAACGCGAGTATCCCGAGGACGACGGACGCGATCACCAGCGCCGACCCCAGGATGCCGCCCCTCACCGACAGGAACGCGAACGAGAGGACCGCGGAGATCTCCATCGCCAGCGCCTCCACGAACATGCGCGAGCGCTCGGTCGGGCTCCCCGCGCGCACCTCCTGCAGCGTCCTAGATAGGGGGCCCGCGCTGACCATAGAGAGGGCTATCGCCACCACGAGCCCGGCGGCCCCGCCCATCGAGGGCCAGCGCCAGAGGATTGCGTAGACTATGAACAGGCTAGCCAGGAACGCGGCCACGCCAGACGTTATGGCCGCGGGATCGCGTAGCGCGCCGGGCCGCACCTCCTCCACGCCCGCCATGAATAGGATGAACACTATGCCCAGATCGATGAACTCCTCGATGTACGGGCTCGGCGACAGAAGTCCTAGGACGCCCGGCCCCATCAGCAGCCCCACAAGTATGGCGCCGACGAACGGCACCAGCTTAAACTTGGACAGCAGCTCCTCGCCCAGCTTGCCGGCCAGGAGCATGACGCCCAGTGCCAGCATAGCTAAGAGGGCAGGTGGCACGGACGCCGAAAGGACCATGTCGACTAGCTCCTCGGCGTCTCGAGGAGCTCCCTGAGGCCGGCGAAGAGCTTTGGATCGCCCATCACGACGAGCAGCGTCTCCGCCTGCAGGATGTAGTCGCGGGTGAAGTAGGGGGTAGGCGGCTCGTTGCCCCTGCCCACGAGCAACGGTATCAATCCCTTCGGGAGCTCCGAGATCGGCCTCCCCTCGAGCCTGGAGCCCTTCGCCACCCTGAAGAACCCTATGGAGAGCTCGCCGAGGCCCTTCGTCTCCAACATGAAGCCGCCTATGTTCCCGGATATCGCGACGGACGCCAGGACCCTCCCGGCGAGCCTGTGGGGCGAGACTACGAGTTCCGCGCCCGCGGCCTCGAAGACGTCCCTCATCGAGTCGTCGTTCACTTCCACGAGGACCCTGACGCTCGGGTTCAGCCGCCTGGCCCTCAGCAGGACGGCCAGGCTGTCGTCGTCCTCCGACATCATCACCATCACGACGCGCGCGACGTCCGCGCCCGCGGCCCTCAACTCCCTCTCGTCCAGCGGATCCCCGAGTATCACCCTGCTGGCCGGGAGCGGCCCCAGCAGCTCGCTCTTGTTCGTCAGGACTATGTACTCCTCGCGCATGGACTCGAGCTTCGAGGCGGCGTGCACCACGTCCGGCTTATCGCCCGCTATCAATATGTGGTCCTTCACGTGCGACCCCCTCCACCTCGCCCTCGCGTCGCGCCAGGTCTGCCTGTTGGATACCGTGTTTATTATCGTTACAGCGGCGCTCGCGTAGACCGAGACCGCCGCGACGATGACGACCGTGAGCACCACCTTCTCGAAGGGGCCCATCTCGCTAAGGCTCGGCATGTACGTCCCTATCGTCGTGACCAGGCCGACGGCCGCGTAGATCGCCGATATGGGATCTAGGTGTTGGTAGGAGATGTAGATGTAGCCGGATATGTAGATTAGGACGGCGAGGACCGCTATCTGGGGGAGGACGCGGCGGAAAACGGAATATGGCGCCGCGAGGATCTCGAGCAGGGATAGGAGGAGGCGGTTCTTTAGCCTGATCCGCGGCATCCGGTCAGCCTTCGGCCACCTCCACTATATATTCGCTGAACGCCCTCCTGAAGGCCGCTCCGTCCATCACCGGCGCGCCGCCGCGGTCTATCGCCTGCTCCGCCGGCGGCGCCTTCAGGTAGTTGGGGAGCCTCCGCGTCAGCCTCTCTTCGAAGCTTGGCACGAACGGGTTCCTGTAGAACACCCCTATAGGTATCCTATCGCCCCACTCGAAGGCCTTCGCGAACGCCTCCGAGGCCTTAGCGGCCGCGCCGGACTCGTCCCTCACCTCGGGATCCCAGCCCTCCTCCTCCAACTGGTACACCCTCTTGTCGTAGTAGTCGTAGGTGTAGACGTCGTTGTACGTGACGCACGGCTGGAGGACGTCTATGAACGCGGCCCCCCTGTGCTCCATCGCGGCCTTTATCAGGTCCTTGAGGTGTTTGACCTTGGCGGAGTAGCCCCTAGCGACGAACGTGTAGCCGGAGGCTATCGCCAGGGCCACGGGGTTCACGGAGTCCTGTATGTTCGGCTTCGGCAGGGCCTTTGTCTGGACGTCCCTGGGTAGGGTGGGGGACGCCTGTCCCTTCGTCAGCCCGTACACCTGGTTGTCGTGCATTATGACCACGATGTCCAGGTTCCTCCTCCCGAGCGCCACGAAGTGGCCGGCTCCTATGCCGAGCAGGTCGCCGTCGCCGCCGCTCACTATCACGTTCAACTTCGGATTCGCGAGCTTTATGCCGGTGGCGAAGGGTATCGCCCTCCCGTGCAGCGTGTGCACGCCGTTCACCCTGACGAAGTGGGGCGTCTTCCCGGAGCACCCGATGCCGGACACTATGACCGTCGACTTGGGATCCGCGCCCGTCTCGGCGAGCGCCTGATAGATCGCGGCGACTATGCCGAAGTTACCGCATCCCGGGCACCAGTCGTTCCACACGTCGCTCCTGTAATCCATTGGCGACGGCCTACGCGCCATAGCTGAGCACCTCCCTCCGCGAGCCGGAGAGCACGGACTTCACGGCGCGCGATAGTTCGTCCGCGTAAATCGGCCTGCCCGTGAACTTCAATATGAACCTCTCGATCTCTATTCCGGTGTTCATCTCGAGCAGGCGCGCCGCCTGCGCCTCGTAGTTGTGCTCGACCGCGATTACCCTGTCCCGCTTGAACCTGGAGAGGATCCTTGGCACCAGCCTGGATGGGTAGGGCGAGAACACGCGGAGGTGGAGGTAAGCTCCCCTCAACCCCTGCGCCGAGAGCTCCGAGAGGGCCGAGAGGGCGGCGCCCTTGACGAACCCCCATCCCACGAGGAGGAAATCGGCGTCCTCCGGACCGTAGTAGACCGCCCTCCTCTCCTCCGGTATCTCGGAGTCGGCCAGCTCCAGCTTCTTCATGCGCTTCTCGTATATCCTCACGCGGTTCTCGGAGTCCTCCGTTATGTGGCCGAGCTCGTCGTGCTCGTCGCCCGTGTACCACATCACCGCCTGCCCCAGGAACGCCCTGGGCGATATGGGGGAAGACGTGTCGAACCTCCTGTAGGGACCTTCCACGGCCCCCGCCAACTTCCCCCTATCTATCCTGATCCTCGACAGGTCGGGCACGGGGATGGAGGCTATCGTGTTGGCCAGGAACTTGTCCACGAGGTGTATCACGGGCATCTGGTAGCGCTCCGCGTAGTTCAGCGCGTCTATCGCGTCGTAGAACGCCTCCTCGTGGTCGCCCGACGCGATGACTATCCTGGGGTACTCGCCGTGAGAGGCGAAGACGGAGGACAGCAGGTCGCTCTGGGCACCCCTCGTGGGCATACCGGTGCTGGGGCCTCCCCTCTGGTAGTAGGTCACCACGACCGGAACCTCGTTCATCCCGGCCCAGCCGAGCCCCTCCACCATGAGGTCGAACCCGGGCCCGCTGGTCGCGGTGGCGCTCCTGGCGCCAGTCAAGGCCGCACCTATGGCGGAGTTCACCGCCGCCAGCTCGTCCTCGGTCTGGAGGACTACGATCTCGGAGTCGAAGCCCTCGCCCTGCAAGTTCTCGTACTCCTCTAGGGTGAAGCTCTCGTCCGCGGCCGGCGTTATCGGGTAGTACGACTGGTAGCGGACCCCCCCTACCACCTTGGCCATCGCTATCACGTCGTTGCCGCTGGCCACCAGGAGCTCCTTGCTCCCGGTGGACGGCCTCTCCAGGGAGAGCGGGGAACCGTACTTCGCCTTGACCTGGGACATGACGTATCTGACTATGTACAGGTTGTGCTCGTAGAGGTCCTTCCTCCGAAACCTCCGGGCCAGGCCGTAAGAGACGTGCTCCTCGCCGAGGCCCACGAGGGCGGCCACCGCCCCTATCAGTATCGCGCTGATATACCTGGACGCCTGCGAGGCGACTATCCCGATCTCCCTCTGCGCCTGAGAGAGTATAGATGCGTAGTCGAGGCCGACCGGCGTCACGCCGCTGGAGCCCAGGTGCCTGACCAGCGACTCGAGGGTCCCGTCCACGCCCATCTTCGGGAACGCCGAGCGCAACCTCTCGCGCAGCTCCACCTCCATGCTCGGTATCGCGGCGAAGTTCGTCCCGCCCTCGCCGACGTTGTAAACGAGGTAGGAGCCGGGGGCGAGGTCCCCGAAGTGCGTGAAGACGGTCTCGGCGTCCATCGCTGCGAGCAGCATTATGGGATACCTGAGGGCCCTCGGCAGCTCGGAGGCTGACGCCTCCGCGTGTATGTAGCTGTGGCGTCCCCTGATGTTGGAGAAGTATTCCCTATCGGATATTATGCCGTATCCAGCCCTGGCGAACGCCCAAGTGAGCACCTGGGACGAGGTCTCGAGGCCCCCGCCCTGGGGACCCCCCAATATGAAGTCCACCGCGCGGAGCGTCAATCCGCGCTCGATACCTCCTCGCGCGCGACCTCGTCGAACATGAAGCTCGACGATAGGACGTCGCCGCTCCTCATGTGATCCAAGGCCTCCTCCAAGTCGAATATCGCCTTCCTGCAGTCTACGCAGTATACCCACCCGCGCGAGTCCATCAGGGCCCTCAGCAGGTCTTCGGTCATCGGGCTGAACTTTTCGCACCGCGGATTGCTGCCTACGACCACCGACCCGGTCTCCTCGCAGTATCCGATGTACTTGTACTGTGGATGCGGCACGTAGCGCGCACACGCCGCGCAGATGCTCATCACGCACTTAATGGCGCCGCGCCGAATAAAGTTTCCTTACTATATTGTGTAATATACCGCCATAGCAACCAACAGAGAGGATGACCGTATTCGTTCAATATCTTAAGTTATAAATCGACTACGCCAACTTAGGGTTCCACGCCCTAGGCATTCAAGCCAAATCCTCACGGGCTCGATGCCTTTGAAGGAGGTCCCGCCCTCAAATCCGCCCTCGCGGGCACGCGGCCATGGAAGAACTTATGGCCGCAGGTCGGGCTCGAACGCCACCCACGTTCACGCGGGGGCGCCTGAAGTGGAGCTATACTGACGGCGGTATCCTCGGACCGAATCCATAGCTGTACGACGCGCGACGCGAACCAGGAGGGCCCCGCCCGAATTCAGATCCGCCGATTGGATCGTGCCCCGCGGAGCCCTGAACCGTCGGCCGGCGATGACAACGTTTCCGCCATCCGCACGCATCCATTTGCGGGCGCGACCGGAAATGATGAGACGATAGGCCGGGGGATTGGCCGGCGGCACCTCCCGCCTCCTCAGACGCGCGCGCCGGCCAGCGCCTTCCCTATCGCGACCACCTTGGAGGCCGCCTCCACGGCGGACCTTCCGAAAACCACGGCCAGGGGTTCCATACCGGGTCCCCCGGGGTCCAGCACGACGTCCGGCGGCTCCGAGCCCGCGGACCTGAGGACCTCCGATACCCCCAGCCCAAGCTCCCTGCGGAGCGCGGCGGCGCGCCTTACGAATGCGTGCGCGCGGAAGCCCGCACTGGATATCGCGGATACGATCGAATCGTCGTTGCCTATTATCGCGGCGGCCCTGAAATCCGGGAATCTCTCGGACATGGCGAGCACCGCGGACGCGAGGCGATCGGACGCCCCGAAGTCCACGTCCCCCCGCGCAACCAGCCTCGACCCGAACCTGCCCAGCCCGCCAACCACCCAGGCCACGTCCTCGGGACCTGAGGAGTATGGCGCCGGAAGGGCCTCGCCGAGGTCCATCGACCCCTCCGGCACGAGGGGGGCCACGAAGAATTCGTTCTCGATCAGCACGCGGAGCGCGAGCCTCACGTCCTGCAGGGTCCTGAAGCGCTCGGCGGGCACCTCGACCCACGCCGTCGGGTTCACCGGGCCGTGGCCCGCCCCCATCTCGAGCCCATATCTTATGGCGTCCGTCACCAGCTTCTTCGCGGCAGCCACGGCATCGTCGACCTTGTATCCCTTGGCGAGCCACGCCGCTATGGCCGCGGAGAACGAACATCCGGTCCCGTGGGTCGCGCGCGTCTCCAGCCTGGGGGCCCTGAGCTCGACGTACCTGCCGGCGTAGTAGAGGACGTCGACCGATTCCGCGCCCTGGAGGTGGCCGCCCTTCACGACGGCGGCCTCCGCGCCTAGGTCCTCCACTATGCGCCTGGCGGCCCTCCGCGCGCCCTCCAGGTCCCTTACCTCTACCCCCGTTATGCGCTCGGCCTCGGGAGCGTTGGGCGTCACGACCGTAGCCCTCGGCACCAGCTCCTTCACGAGGACCTCCACCGCGTCCTCGCTGAGGAGGGTCGCGCCGCTCTTCGCAACCATCACCGGATCCACCACCAGCGGGAATCCCAGCTGCTCCACGAGGCCCGCGACCTCCCTAACTATCGAGGGGTTGCTCAACATGCCGGTCTTGGCCGCGTCGACGCCGAGGTCCTCGTGGACCGCGAGTACCTGGCGGCGCACCGCCTCCGGAGGTAGGTCGTAAACGCCGGTGACGGCCGCCGTGTTCTGGGCCGTCACGCTCGTGATGGCCAGCGCACCGTGGACGCCGACGGCGGCGAACGTCTTCAGGTCGGCGGCTATCCCGGCGCCGCCCGAGCTGTCGCTGCCCGCTATAGTTAAGGCGACCGGCTTGACCTTTCTCATCCCTCGACCCTCCGCATCTCCATCGCCCTGAAGAACATGGGCCAGAACGGATCCTGGTCCGGGGGCGATACGCGCCTCTCGCCCTCCCGGCCGACCGCGAACACCCCGGATCCCTTGAACACCTCCCCCACGACGGCTGCCCTTATCCCCTTCCTGGAGAGCGCGGATAAGGCGTCGTCCGCGCGGTCCGGCGCCACGGCGGCTATGAGCGTACCCTCGCTTATCGCGGAGAACGGATCCGCGTCCACGCCCGTGATCCTCGAGAACACGCGGAGGACCTCCGCGACGTCCTCCTCGACGAACATGTCGTCCTCCCTGACCCTTATGCCCACGCCGCTGGCCTCGGCCACGTCCAAGAGGGCCCCCCAGACCCCGTACTCCGTCGCGTCGTGCATCGCGTGGACGCCGTCCCTGAGGCCTAGGCCGGACAGGGTCAGCGCATCCTCCACGACCGATTGGCGCCAGAATATGTCCTGGGCGCGCCTGGCGAAGTCCGCCCCCAGCTCCCTCTCCAACACGTCCGGGAACATGGAGGCGAGCACTCCGGCCGCCTCGACGGCCCCGCCCTTCGTCATTATCACGAGGTCGCCTGGCCTGGCCATGGAGGGGCTAACCCAGCGATCCCTGGCCGCGACGCCCACCATCGTCGCGCCGCCCACCATCGGGTACGAGACCCCCTCGTACCTTCCCGTGTGCCCGGCCACTATAGATATGCCGAGCCTCCTGCACTCGTCGCCGATGCCCTTCCAGAGCTCGGCGAGCTCCTCGTCGTCCATCTCGGGCGGCAGGTTGAGGTCCACGAAGAGGTAGCGCGGCGGAACCCCGGAGACCGCCACGTCGCTCGCGAGTATGTGCACCGCGAACCAGGAGCTGCGCGCCCAGCCGTACTGCGGGACCACGTAGACAGGGTCCACCTCAACTATCAGGTCCACGTCCCCGAGGCGGACGACGCCGAAGTCCACGCCGAAGGACGGCCCGAGGACGACGGACCCGTCGCGCGCGCCCAAGTTCCTGTAGATCACGTCGTTGAAGAGCTTCCTGTCGACCTTGCCCAGCCGTCCGGCCACGGGCGCGATGCGCAGGCCTTCGTTTAAAGGCTATCGGACGCGGATCACCGCGTGGCCGCTGGCCTTCCTAAGCCTGTTCATTATCGTCAGGCCCAGGCCGCGCTCCTCGAACCCCTCCGCCACGGCCAGGTCCACGTCCATCTCATCGACCTCCCTGAGGGCCTTGAAGAGGGAGCGCGCCACCTCGAAGAGGTTCGAGCGAGGACCCAGGCTCAAGGCCTCCAGCCCGTACGATCTATAGAGCTCGGCGTTCTCGTCGCTCGCCAGCACCACCGCCCTTCCCCCGTCGCCCGCGAGCGACCGCGCGACCGAGGCCACCTTCTCCGGGTAGCCGGAGCCGCGCGAGTAATCATCGGACTCCACCAGCACCAGCGGCTTCCGCGGCGCGTAGTGCCTGTACTTGGTGCCCGGCGATAGAGCCACGTCCGACTCCGCGAGGCCGCGCGCCACCTCTGGAACCGCTATTTTCGCGCCCAGCGCCAGCTCCAGGTCCTCGACCGCGACGGCGCCGGGCCTCAGGAGCACGGGGGGATCGCGCGTCAAGTCGAGTATCGTGGACTCCACGCCGTAGAGGGTTTCGCCCGAATCTATTATCACGTCGACAAGTCCATTTAGATCCGATATCACGTGCCCGGCGCTCGTGGGGGACGGCCTCCCCGAGAGGTTGGCGCTGGGCGCCGCTATGGGCGTTCCGCTGAGCTCTATGAGCTTCAGGGCTACCGGATGGGCTGGGCACCTGACCGCCACCGTGGGAAGTCCCGCCGTGACCTCCCTCGGCAGCGAAGGGGAGGCGGGGAGGACGAGAGTCAGGGGACCTGGCCAGAAGCGCTCCATTAGGACCTCGGCCGCCGGGGGGATCTCCGAGGCTATCCCGCTCACCATGTCCGTCCCCGCCACGTGGACTATCAGGGGGTTGTCCTGCGGCCTCCCCTTGGCGCGGAATATCCCGAGGAGGGCCTCGGGGTTGCGGGAGTCGGCGCCGAGGCCATAAACGGTCTCGGTGGGGAACGCCACCAAGCCGCCCCTCCTTATGACGTCCGCTGCCTCGGCTATCGCCCCGGCATCCACGTCCCGGGGGTCAACGCGCAGTATCTTCGTGTCGACGCGGCGCGGATGCTCGGCGGGCACGCTCAGGCCTTCCACATGGACCTGCCTATAACCACAGCAGATAAAATCAGGAAGGCGGCGAAGAGGACCGCCTGCAGATCCATGGGGGCTCACCTGCCGTAGATCGCCGGATACAACCTCATGAGCTCGTAGTTGAGCTGCTCCACGTTGACCAGGGGGTAGCCGGGCCCGAGCAGCGCCGGGACGACGCGCGAGTCCTCGGCGGCGACGCGGTAGACCAGCCTGCGCAGCTCGGCCTGCGGTATGCCCGTCGCGCGCGATACGCGGGGCACCTGCTCGAGCGCGTAGTTCAGGGGTACGTAGGGATCCTGGCCGGACGTGCTCCCGGGCATCGGTTGGAACAGCGCCGCGGAGCTGACGTTCTGGGCCACGAGGTACGAGCCGACGGCCACGCCGTTGATCGCCAAGATGCTGCCGCTGGACCGCCAGGGCGCGACTGCCCTCCCGACCGCGTAGGTCGCGAGCGGGTAGGCCAGCCCCAGCACCGCCAACATGAACAGCGCCATGATTATTGGCGCGACGAGCGGCCTTCCCACCAAGGAGGTCACCTGGCGAACAGGAGCAGGTATAGCAGGTAATCTATAGCCTTTATCGCGGCGAAGGGCAGCAGCGCGCCCCCGAGGCCATATATCAGTATATTTCTCATCAAAATCCTGCGCGGGGGAGCCACGCTGAAGCCGGCGCCCCTGATCGCCAGGGGTATCAGCGCCGGTATTATAACGGCGTTGAAGATCATGGTCGCGAGGACCGCGGTCTCCGGGCTGTAGAGGTGGAGCACGTTCAGCGCGGCGGCCCTGGGGTCGACCGCGAGCAGCATCATGGGGAGGATCGTGAAGTACTTCGCGATGTCGTTCGCTATGCTGAAGGTCGTTATGGACCCCCTGGTCGTCAGAAGCTGCTTCCCGAGCTTTATCACCTTGATGATCCTCGAGGGGTCGGATTCCAGGTCGATCATGTTGGCGGCCTCCTTGGCCTCCGCCGTCCCGCTGTTCATGGCGAGCCCCACGTCGGCCTTCGCGAGCGCCGGCGCGTCGTTCGTGCCGTCGCCCACCACGCCCACCACGTGCCCCAGGGACTGCTCCTCCTCGACCGCCTTGAGCTTGTCCTCCGGCTTCGCCCTGGCCCTCACGCTCCTTATGCCTGCCTCCTCGGCTATCGCCCTGGCCGTCAGCGGGTTATCGCCCGTTATCATTATCACGCTTATGCCCATGTCGCTGAGCTCCTTGAGGCGTTCCCTTATCCCGGGCTTCAGCCTGTCCTTCAAGACGATCATACCTATTACCTCGTCGTTCACCGCCACGAGCAACGGGGTCTCCCCCCTGCTGGAGACCTCCCTGACGGCGCGGCCGACCTCATCCGGGTCGCGGGGCCTGGCCATGCCCAATATCACGTCCACCGAGCCCTTTATCACGCGGGCGGCCTCCCCGCGCTCCCGCATCTCCAGCAGGCGGTTCACCACGAGCTCGCCTGGGCCCGAGAACCTCTGGAACTCCCTCTGCCCGTAGCGCTTCCGCGACCAGATGAACTCTATCCCGCTGTACCTCGTCTCGGCGCTGAACTCTATGCGCCTCGAGACCAGGACCTCGTCCATCAGGGGGGAGGGCGGCACGTAGCCCTTCGACTCCGCCAACTCCACTATCGAGCGCCCCTCCTTGGTCGAGTCGTGCATGGAGCACATGAAGGCCGCCACGCCGACGTCGGCCTCGGTGTACCCATCGAAGGGCACGAACGCTATCGCGCTCCTGTTGCCCTCCGTGATGGTCCCGGTCTTGTCCAGCACCACTATATCTGTGTCGCCGGACGCCTCTATGGCGCGCCCGGATTTCGCTATTATCCCGTCCCTGGCCAGCCTGGAGACCCCCGCTATCCCTATCGCCGGAAGGAGACCGCCTATCGTGGTCGGCATGAGCGCCACGAGGAGGGATATGCTCATCGCCACGTCGGGCCTGTACCCCATGAAGTAAAGCGCGAAGTAGAGCGACCCGACGACTATGATGAATATTATGGAGAGCACGCCGAGGAGTATCGACAGCGATACCTCGCTCTGCGTCTTCGGCCTCTTGGCGCTCGAGATCATCTCCATCATCCTGTCGACGAACCCCTTCCCAGCCTCGGCGGATATCTCGACGAGCAGCGATCCGCTGATGACCTTCGTGCCGCCCAGGACGTGGCTGTCCTTCGTCTTGAAGACGGGCTCCGACTCGCCCGTCAACATGGACTCGTCGACGAAGGCCGCGCCCTCTATCACGAAGCCGTCCCTCGGCACGATGTCGCCCTGGGAAAGCCTCACCCTGTCCCCGGGCCTGAGGAGGGACGACCTGACGTCCTCGACCCTGCCGTTCACTACGCGGTGGGCTATTATCTCCTTCTCCAGAGCCCTGAGGGAATCCACCCTTGCCCTCGCCTGCAGCTCCGACAACGACTCCGAGAGCGTGGAGAACCACGCCGTGAGCAGCAGTATCGCCGCTATTGCCGCGTAGAAGTACAGCATGCCGTGGGGCACCGAGCCGATGGCCGCGAGCGCGGCCAGCAACAGGGCGCCCAGCTCCACGACGAACATTATGGGGTTGGCCGAGACTAGGTAGACCGGGCTGAGCCTGCGGACGGACTCCAGGAGCACGTCCCCCCAACTCAACTTCACGTCGCCCATGAGGCCCACCCCAGCGATTCACATGGAGAACGGGCCCAGGACGATGAACGGGAAGAAAGTCAGCACCGTCAGGAGGAGGGTCATGGCGAGCAGGAGGACCGCGAAGAGCACGCCCTGGGTCTCCACGGGCTCCGGCACCCTGCGCCTATCCTTGGCGGCGAAGGATCCGGCCAGCGCCATCATGAGGGCGAGCGGCACGTAACGCCCCACCAACATGACCGCGCCGGTCAAATAGTTCCAGAAGGGGGTGTTCGCGGCCGCCCCCAGGTAGTCGGAGCCGTTGTTCGCCGCCGCGGAGGTGAACTCGTAGAGCACCTCCGTGAAATGGAGGGGGTCTGGGGCGCCCAGCAGGTGTTGCGCCTGGCCGAGGGCGAACGCCAGGACCAACGGCACCAGTATCACCAGGGGGTGGACGAGGAACGCGGCTGTCGACAGCTTGACGTCGCGGGGCGAGATCTTCATGCCCATAATCTCCGGGGTCTTACCCACCATGAGGCCAAGGATGAAGAGCGTAATTATGACGAACACCATCATGTACATGAAGCCGACCCCGACGGCGCCCGGCACCGCCTGGATGAACATCGCCATGAGGAAGGAGGACACCGCGAGCGGCGACATGGCGAAGAGGCTGGAGGCGGTGGCGCCGGTGTCCGTGGCCATGGACACCGTATTGAAGACGAGCGTGCCGAAGTCGCCGAGCCTGGGCTCGACGCCTACTGAGGCCGCGCCCCCCAGCAACGACATCCCCATCAATATGCCCATGCCGGCGAGCATCGCCCCCAGTATGGAGGCGCCGCGCCTCATGCCGGCCACCCTGCCGAACGCCAGGGGGATGGATAGGGGGAGGAGCAGCATCAGGAAGGACTCGTAGAGGTTCGAGAGCTCGCTGGGATTCTCTAGCGGGGAGGCCGAGTTAGCGGAGTAGTATCCACCGCCGTTATTGCCCAAGAGCTTTATGGACTCCAGGGACGCAACGGGGCCGAGGCGCAGCACGCTGGGCCCCTGCAGGGTCCTAATCACCGCCTGGGGCTGGAGAGTCTGGGGGACCCCCATCAGGATCAGGAGCACCGCGGACGCGAACGATATTGGCAGGAGCACCAGGATCACGGACCTGGCGAAGTCCGCGTAGAAATTACCCAGGGAATCCGTCCTCCTGGTGAACCCGCGCATGAACGCCAGTGAGGCTGCTAGGCCTGAGGCCGGGGCCACGAACATCGTATAGGTTATCACCAGCATCTGGGAGTAGACCGTGAGCATCCTCCCCTCGTAGTGTTGCAGGTTCGTGTTGGTTACGAACGAGGATGCTATGTTGAATATGAGGTCGGGCGAGAGGCGCTGCCCGCCCAACGCGGGCTGCAGCGCCAGGAGCGCCACGTCGAGCGCGAAGACCGCAGCGTTAAGTAAGATAAGTGATATCAAATATTTGCGCCAATCCATGCTTTCTGTGTACGCACTGCCCAACAGGAACCTGGGGGCGGCGTCGACGACCCCGAGGAGTTTGGAACCGTGATCTGGCCACACAAG